>NZ_CAUVXO010000091.1:0-7965 GCF_963555865.1 Protofrankia sp. Cr1 | reverse complement strand
GGAGATCCCGGAGACGGTGGCGGCCGGCGGTTCGGCCGACGGTTCGGCCGGCGTCGACCGGGGGCAGGTGGACGGTGCCGATCCCGCGACATCCATGATCAATTGTTTACGGGTGCATGTCGGCGGGTTCAGTGGTGGCGCTGGACGCACGGCCGCGGCCGGTCTCGGGATGGCTCTCGCCGCATCCCGCCGCGACCGGCTCATCGCGGTGGACGTGTGTGCCGAACAGGCCGGCCGCGCCCAGGACGTGTTGGCGGTCTGGTACGAGGTGGTGCTGGTCGACGGACCTCCAGGCTGGGACCAGCCGCTGCCCGCGGCTACGTCTTCCCGCGCCGACACGATCGTGGTGGCCGCGCGGGCCGACCTTGTTGATCTTTCGGCTGCAGACGACGTCCTGGTGACACTCGCCGGCCCCGAGATCGCCGACGTCGCCTGGAGCGGGGCTGGCGTCTCGCTGGTGGTCGCGGTCGTGGAGACCGTCCCGATCCGCTGGTCCGCCCGGGCCCGCCGTCGCCTGGCACGGCTTTCCGATCGCGCGCGGGCCGTTGTCGTCGTCCCGTTCGATCCGGCGCTGGTCGACGGTGTTCCGTTCACCTGGTTGGGCCTGCGTCGTCGCACCAGAGCGGCCTTCGGTGAGCTCGCCGCCGCCGTGGACGCAGCCTCCGGTTGATCGCCTTCACGCGTACAGTCGGGCCGGGAGCAATAGGGTCGACCGGTGAAGCGGGAGCTGCTGGCGCCATCCGGGCAGGGTGATCACGGTGGTGCGGACGGTGCGTTGCGCGCCGCGCTGGATGCGGGGGACGAACAGTCGGTCGCGACCGCGCTGGTCCGGGCCCGGGTGTTCGTCGCGATCGAGGCCCGACGGACAGATGCCGATCCACCCGGCGATCCAGATGTCGATCCACCCGGCGATGCCGGCACCGGCGCCGAGAAGTCGTCCGAGATGGTTCTGGTGACCCTTTGGGTGCCCTCCGGAGCTACCGCGATTCCGGCGTTCAGCGGTGTCGACACGCTGGCGCGGTGGCGCCGGACGGCCCGGCCGGTCGCGGTGCCCGGTCATGCCCTGTGTGCCCAGGCCGTGCGCGATGGCCACAGCGCGGTCGTGCTTGACATCGCCGGACCGGCGATGGCTACCGTCGACGGTGAGTTGTTGGAGCGGATCGCCGCGCTCTAATGCCTGTCCGGTGGATATCGGTCGATGCGCGCGTGGTGGATTGACCGTTTTCGGATGGATTACCCCTTGCGGGCCGTTGGGCCCGCTCGGCAGGGACTCCATATCCCACGGTCAACTGATCGTCGCATCCGGCCCACTACTGCTAGGCTGTTGGTCGACCGCTTGTCACCCGGGCCGGAGTCTCGTAGCGATTCCTTCCAGTGGTGACAAGGCCAAGCGGAGGCTTGCCTCCCACCCGACGTCGCAACTTCGGCGGCCGGGTCGCCGGTCGGCCGAGCCGTTGTGTGACGGCGTATCGGCCGGGTGCCCAGTCTGGCTGGGTGCAGGGCTCCGCAGCGGCAGGTCATGCCCGCGCGTCGAGTCCACGGAGGGAACCACATCAGCGCAGAGTCACGTATTAACGACCGGATCAGGGTGCCCGAGGTGCGCCTGGTTGGGCCCGAAGGCGAGCAGATCGGCATTGTGGCCATTGCCGAGGCTATGCGGCTGGCCCAGGAGGCCGATCTCGACCTGGTTGAGGTCGCTCCGACGGCCCGTCCGCCGGTCTGCAAGCTCATGGACTATGGGAAGTTCAAGTACGAGTCCGACCAGAAGCGTCGTGAGGCTCGTAAGAACCAGGTCCAGACGGTAATCAAGGAAATGAAGCTTCGGCCGAAGATCGATCCGCACGACTACGAGACCAAGAAGGGTCACGTGGTCCGGTTCCTGCGGGCCGGCGACAAAGTCAAGATAACGATTATGTTCCGCGGGCGGGAACAGTCCCGACCCGAGCTCGGCATCCGGCTCCTGCAACGCTTGTCGACCGATGTTGCGGAGCTCGGTTACGTCGAGGCTCAGCCCAAGCAGGACGGCCGGAACATGACCATGGTGATGGCACCGCACAAGGGGTCCCGACCTCAGCGAGCGCCTGAGCCGGCCGGACTGGTCTGACCAGCATGCCGTTGACGACCACCACTGATTGCAGGATCTCCAGATGCCCAAGATGAAGACCCACACCGGCGCGTCCAAGCGGTTCAGAATCACTGGAACAGGCAAGGTGATGCGCCGCCGGACCAACCGCAACCACCTGTTGGAACACAAGTCCAGCCGGCGTACCCGGCGGCTGTACAACGAGGTGACGCTCAGCCCGGCGGACGAAGGACGCATCAAGAAGCTGCTGGCGCGCTGACCACCGCTCGCCCCCGAACCGCTCCCATGGGTTGGGAGCGGTGCAACGCGGTGCCGCCAGTCACGACTGAAGGAGAGTTCCCCCCTCATGGCAAGGGTCAAGCGGGCGGTCAACGCCCAGAAGAAACGCCGGACGGTGCTGGAGCAGTCCAGCGGGTACCGGGGGCAGCGCTCAAGGCTGTACCGCAAGGCCAAGGAGCAGGTCCTGCACTCGATGGCCTACTCCTACCGCGACCGGCGAGCTCGCAAGGGCGACTTCCGGCAGCTGTGGATAGCCAGGATCAACGCCGCCGCGCGGGCGAACGGGATGACCTACAACCGGTTCGTCCAGGGGCTGCGGCTGGCCGAGGTGGACGTTGACCGCAAGATCCTCGCCGATCTCGCGGTGACGGACCCGGCCGCGTTCACCGCGCTCGTCCAGGTCGCGCGTGCCGCCCTGCCGACGGTGCCGCCGGTCCGCGCGTCGGAGACGTCGGCGGCCTGATCGATCGCGTCGGACGGTACCCGTATCCGAATTCATGCTGGTGGTCCCGGACCCGGCTGGCCCGCGCTCGTCGCGGGTTCTCGACGCGCGGCGCCTGCGCCGTCCGGCGACCCGTCGCGTGCGCGGTCAGTTTCTGGTCGAGGGCCCCCAGGCGGTCACAGCGGGGCTTGCGGTCGGGGCACTGCACGAGATCTTCGTTGGTTCGTCGGCGATGAGCAGGTACGCGGCCCTTGTAGACGGAGCGGGGATACCGGTGCGGGTCATATCGGATGACGCAGTGGCGTCACTGTCCGAGACAGTGACGCCTCAAGGTGTGGTCGGGCTGGCTGACTGCCCGCGCCACCGGGTCGCAGACCTCGATCAACCCCGGCTGGTGGCGATCTGCCTCGACACTCGCGATCCGGGCAATGCGGGGACGATCATCAGATCCGCGGACGCCGCGGGCGCGGACGCGGTGGTGTTCGCCGGGTCGTCGGTGGACCCGTTCGGGGGCAAGGCTGTCCGAGCGTCCGCGGGCAGCATCTTTCACCTACCGGTGGTGACTGACATCGATCTCGACGACGCGATCCGCCAGCTGCGGGACCATGGCTGCCGCATCGTGGCGACGAGCCCGCTCGCGCCGCGGGATCTCGACGCCGCGGCGGACGCGGGGGAGCTCGACGTGCCCACAGCGTGGCTGTTCGGTAACGAGGCACACGGTCTCCCCCGTGCCGGCGTGGTGTCCGCGGACGCGGCACTTCGGGTGCCGGTGTACGGTCAGGCCGAGTCGCTGAATCTTGCGGTGGCGACGGCGATCTGCCTGTACGCGTCAGCGCGCGCGCAGGCGAGGTCCGGGTCCGGGGCTCCAGGCGCCGGGGGAGGTGGACGGCTGTGACACACACGGTCACGTCGGCTCCCGACCAAGCTCGCAATCCACCGGTGGACGGGGAGCTACTGCCCGGTCCCGGGCCGCGGGCGGATGGGACGCCGTACCACGAGGCACCCACCGTGCCACCGGTGTCCTGGGACGATCTCCCGGACGGGATCGTGATGGTGGACGCGGACGGGCGGGTGCAGGTGTTCAACGCCGCGGCCGTCAAGATCACCGGTGTCGCGGCGACCGCCGCTGTGGGAGGTCATCTCACCGACGTCCTGCCGTTGCTGGACGAGCGGGGCAATGACTGGTGGGAGTGCTCACGGGTGAGCCGCAACCTGCCACGGGTGACCGGTCAGCCCGAGCGTCGACTCACGTTCGCAGGTCCCCAGCGTGAACGTGATCTTAACGTGACCGTCCGTTACGTCCGCGTCGAGGGGCAGCTGGTGCAGGTTGCGTTGTCCCTGCGGGACACGGCAAGTCGGGAGCGGCTGGAGCGCAACCGCGCCGACCTGGTGTCCACGGTCGCGCACGAACTGCGGTCACCGCTGACGAGCGTGAAGGGGTTCACGGCCACGCTGTTGGCGAAGTGGGACCGGTTCACCGAAGAGCAGAAGAAGCTCATGCTCAACACCGTCAACACCGATGCGGACAGGGTCACCCGACTGCTGGCCGAGGTGCTCGATGTGTCGCGCATCGACTCCGGTCGGATCCAGATGCGCAAGCAGATCGTGGATCTTGATCTGACGCTGCGCCGGGTCGTGGACGGCAAGGTCGCGGCCGGGGAGGCCACCCATGACCGGTTCGCGGTGTTCACTGACGGTAAACTGCCGGAGATGTGGCTGGACTCCGACAAGATCGAACAGGTGTTGCACAATCTTGTCGACAACGCGCTGCGCCACGGTGCGGGTACCGTCACCATTGCCATGCGCGGCACGCCGACCGGGGCCGATGTGACCGTGGCGGACGAGGGCGAGGGTGTGCCCGAGGCGAGTGCGTCCCGGGTTTTCGCGAAGTTCTGGCGCGGCGCCACCCGTGGTAACGGAACAGGCCTCGGGCTCTACATTGCCAAGGCGCTCATCGAGGCGCATGGCGGGACGATCATGGTCGGGCGGGCGCCGGGTGGTGGCGCCGAGTTCCGATTCGTCGTGCCCGCCGGAGCACCCGTCTTCCCCTGAGGTCTGATCGCCAGAAGCCAGATCATCTGGAGTCTGATCACCTGGAGCGACGTCGCAACCCGGTGGGCGCCCCGGCCCGCATCCCGCACCCGGCCTGCGTCCGCCCGTTTGTGGCGGGTGCCGGTCGGGATCTCACCTGATGGTCGGTTCGACCATCAACGATCTCAATGAGGATGACCAGCGTGTCCCCGTCCCCACCGAGCGCTGACTCGAACCATGCCGACCGCGACCCGACCGACCGCGACCCGACCGGTCCGGACCAGCTCGATCCCGAGCAGCTCGCCAGGATGTGCGCGCAGGCGTCCGAGGCGATCGCCGCCGCAGGCGATCTTGACGAGCTCGCCGCCGTCCGCACCTCGCATGTGGATGGCCGCTCTGCTCCGCTGGCGCTGGCGCGCCGGGTGCTCGGCGCCTTGGCGCAGGCGGACCGTGCCGCAGCCGGGCGCCGACACAACGATGCCGCAGCCTCGGTCCGGGCACTCTATGAGACACGGCTCGCCGAGCTCACCGCCGACCGGGACGCCCGGGTCCTCGTCGAGGAGCGGGTTGACGTCACCGTGCCGGTGGATCGCGCTCCGCGGGGAGCGCGGCATCCGATCACGGCGCTGTCCGACTACCTGGTGGACGTATTCGTGGCGATGGGTTACGAGGTCGCGGAGGGGCCCGAGGTCGAGCACGACTGGTTCAACTTCGAGGCGCTGAACCTCGACCCCGATCATCCTGCGCGCAGTTCTCATGACACCCTCTACGTCGACCCGATGGGCAGCGGGCTGCTGTTGCGCACGCATACCTCGCCGGTGCAGGTCCGCGCGCTGCTGTCGCGTCCGCTGCCGGTGTACGTCGTGTGCCCGGGACGGACGTATCGCAACGACGCCGTCGACGCCACGCACTCGCCCGTATTCGGTCAGATTGAGGGCCTCGCGGTCGATGAGGGCATCACCATGGCCGACCTACGCGGCACGCTGGATGTGTTCGCCCAGGCCCTGTTCGGTTCGGGTCTGTCGACGCGACTGCGGCCGCACTACTTCCCGTTCACCGAGCCGTCGGCAGAGCTCGACGTCGTCTGTTTCGCCTGCCGCGGCGAGGCTGCCCGCCAGCCGTGCCGGGTGTGCTCCGACGAGGGTTGGATCGAGGTCGGTGGCTGCGGGATGGTCGACCCGAACGTGCTCGTCGCCTGCGGCGTCGACCCGTCCCGCTACAGCGGGTTCGCATTCGGAATGGGTCTGGAACGTGCCGCGATGATTCGGCACAACGTCCGCGAGATCCGCGACTTCGTCGACGGTGACATCCGTTTCGGTCGTCTGTTCGGGACGGGGAGCTGATCATGAAAATTCTCATGTCGTGGCTGCGGGAGGCCGTCGACGGCCTGCCACCGGCGAAGGCGGTCGCCGAGGCGCTGATCAGGGCCGGTTTCGAGGTGGAGTCCGTCGAGTCCGTCGGTCACGACCTCGCCGGGGTCGTCGTCGGCGAGGTCGTCTCGATCGAGGTCGTCGAGACCAAGAAGAAGAACGTGCGCTGGGTGGATGTCGCGGTGTCCAGACCGGCACCCGCGGGGTGATCTGCGGGGCGTTCAACTTCGAGGTCGGCGCCCGGGTGGCGGTGGCGTTGCCCGGCGCGGTGCTGCCCGGCGGCTTCACCATCACCGCGCGCAAGACCTATGGGAAGCTCAGCGACGGGATGATCTGTTCGCTCCGTGAGCTGGGCATCGGTGACGATCATGACGGCATCCTGGTGCTGCCGCCTGAGACCCCGCTGGGCGTGGACGTCGCCGAGCTGCTGGATCTCGCCGACGACGTCCTTGACATAGCCGTGACCCCGGACCGTGGTTACGGCCTGTCGGTCCGCGGGATCGCCCGGGAGGTGGCGACCGCGTTCGGGCTGACGTTCCATGATCCTGCCGCCGTGGTTGCCGGTGGCAGCGACGCCGGCGGCGCCGGCCTCGGCGAGCGCAGTGACGCACCGGCCACGCTCGGGTACCCGGTCGTGGTGGCGGACCCCGAGGCCTGTACCCGCTACGTCGCCCGGGTCGTGCGCGGGGCGTCCCCGGGTGCGCAGACCCCGTTGCGCCTTGCCCGCCGCCTCACGCTCTCGGGCATGCGGCCGGTCTCGGTGCCGGTCGACATCACCAATTTGATCATGTTGGGGCTGGGGCAGCCGCTGCACGCCTTCGACCGGGCGAAGCTGTCCGGCCCGATCGTGGTCCGCCGGGCCCGTGAGGGCGAACGGCTGGTCACCCTCGACGGTGTCAAACGGGAACTCGACCCCGAAGATCTCGTGATCGCGGACGACTCCGGGGTGGTGGCGTTGGCCGGTGTGATGGGTGGCGCGTCCACCGAGATCTCGTCGGACACCACCGAGATCCTGATTGAGGCGGCCCATTTCGACCCGATCGCCGTCGCCCGCACGGCCCGACGCCACCAGCTCACCTCGGAGGCGTCCCGCCGGTTCGAACGTGGCGTCGATCCGGCGCTCGCGCCGGTGGCCGCGCAGGCTGCGGTCCGGCTGCTCACCGAGCTCACCGGCGCCACGGCCGAGGCCGGGGTGACCGACATCGACCACCGGCGGCCGGCGCCGACCATCCTGTTCCCCGTCGCCGAGACCACCCGGCTCGGCGGCCGTCCCTACCCGCCCGATGTCGTCCGCCGACGCCTGACCGAGGTCGGCTGCCTGGTCACCGAGGCACCCGGACCGGACCGCCCGGGCGGTTTGGGCGGTGTCGGCGGTGTGGGCGGTGGCGGCGGTGTGCCCACGGATCTGCTCGCGGTCACCCCACCGTCCTGGCGGGGTGACCTCACCCGGCCCGCGGACCTCGTCGAGGAGGTCATCCGGCTGGAGGGCTACGACACCATCGCGGTGACGCTCCCGCGGCTACCCGCCGGCCGTGGCCTGACCCAGGGCCAGCGGCTGCGCCGTGCGGTCGACGCGGCGCTGGCCAGCCAGGGCTACATCGAGGTCCTTACCGTCCCCTTCGTCAGTGACGACACGCCGGCCAGGCTCGGGCTCGACGAGGACGACCCACGCGCCGCGGTGGTCCGGATCGCAAACCCGATCGCCGAGGACGCCGCCAACCTGCGCACATCCCTGCTACCCGGACTCTTCGCCGCGGCCG
>NZ_CAUVXO010000090.1:14120-15100 GCF_963555865.1 Protofrankia sp. Cr1 | reverse complement strand
GCGATCTCGGCGATGTCGTCCTCCGGGTAGGGGACCACCAGGATGTGCGCACGGACGATCTCGGTCGGCCGGCCGGGTAGGGGACCGCCTATCCACGGGCCGTTGCGTCCCATGCCGCGCATCTTGTCGATACGCCCCATGAAGTACGGCAACCAGCCTGCACCGTGCTCGACGGATATGACCTTGAGCTGCGGAAATCGACCGAACAGATTGTCGTAGACGAGCGCGGACAGAGTATCCATGATCGCCCGGTCGCCATACAGGTTCATCCACTGCCAGGCGGACTGATCATACGGGCGCGGATTGGAGTCCTGGCCCCAATGCACGGCTTCACGCTCGTTGTAGCCGCAATCGGTGATGTGGTAGGCGACGCCCACGGCCGCTTCGTTGAGCCGTGCCCAGATCGGGTCGAAATACGGGTCTGCGGGCGAACGGCCGTAGGCCGGTCCGGTGCGCAACATCACGACTCGGGCGCCGCGTTCCAGCACCCATTCGGTTTGGCGAACCGCCTCGTCTCGGTCCCGGAACGAGATCGCGGGTGGGCAGAACAGCCGGCCGCCGTTCGCGAACCCCCAGGTCTCGAACAGCCACCGGTTGAAGGCGTTGAGGTTGGCGTACAGGACATCGGTGCGCCGGCAGAACGACTCGGCGAACAGCGCCAGCCCGGGAAAGACAAGCGCAGCCTCGACACCCTGGCGATCGAGGTCGGCCAGCCGGGCCTGCGGCTGCAGGTACTCAGGCCGGGGCTTCTGGTAGAAGCGCTCGTCGTCGGCGATCCCGGTCTTCATCGCGCGCAGCTTCTCGGCGAGCGTCCCCGGGACGTGCACCTGCTCGTACAGGTTGCCGTCGGTGAACGTCACAATCCGATCACCAGCCACGATCAGTTCGGTACCGGCGGCGTCGCGGACCGGTCGCAACGCCTCCGCACGAAATGCGGGGTCGATGTAGTCGGCGAACGCGTCACGCGGTTCGTACAGGTG
>NZ_CAUVXO010000090.1:7375-13555 GCF_963555865.1 Protofrankia sp. Cr1 | reverse complement strand
TACCACAGGTGGGTGTAGTTCATCAACTGCATAATGCTGTTGGCCGCGACCGCGGGGTCGACGGCCGGGTCGAAGGCGCCTTCGTCGACACCCTGACCGATGATGTCGCGCACGAACTGGTCGTAGGCGTCGCGCTGGTCGATCAGCGTTTGGACGCGTTCGGGACGCAGGCTACGGAACTCCCGTTCGACGACGGCGGAGTACCGGATGTTGGTGGCCAGTCGGGCCATCCACCGCTCGACGAACCGTGACAGCCGCGTCACCGCATCCGCGCGCATGAGCGTCTCATCCTCGGTCAGGTAGCGCAGGCCGTCGGCGTGGACGTGCTCGGCGATGGCGTAGAGGAGGTCCTCCTTGGTGTCGATGTAGTAGTAGAGGCTGCCCTTGAGCAGGCCGACCCGGGACGCGATGTCCTGGATCGTGGTCGCCTCGTAGCCCTTCTCGTAGAACACATGGGCGGCGACATCAAGGATCTCGTACCAGCGAGACTCGCCCACCACGGCCTTCGGCGGTCGCGCGGACAGCCGAGGGACACCAGCGCCCGTCCCCGGGCCGTGCGACTGCCCAGCTGCGTCGCTCACCCGGCCACGTCCCATCGGATAGATCACCTTCTTCGACGAATGTGCCGCTTGACGGACCGCCTGTGCCAGACCAATCTAACGGTTGTTTGACCTGCACGTCCAGGTCCACGATACGAGTCAGTCGCCCGACCACGTTCCCGCAGTCCGTGGCGGCGGCCGGGGCGTCCAGGAGGCAGCGAGATGACAGAAGTGGCGCCGGGCGACGACGAGATCGGGCAGTTCGTCGCCCTGGCCACCGCCTTCCTGGACCGGCATGCCAAGCGCCGGCCCGAGCGCCTCGGCCAGCTGGGGTGGGGCACGGGTCCAGACGACATCGCGGTGCTGGAGGTGCACGCCGACGCCGACGCCGAGCAGCGCGATCTCACCGCGGCGCAGGTGTGGCGAGCGACGGTCTTCGACGCCGGGTTCGGCTGGCTCGGCGGCCCGGTGGAGTACGGCGGCGGCGGCCGCAACCCGGTCCTCGACGACGTCTACCGCGGTCTGGAGTCCGGGTATGAGGTGCCGAACCAGAACATCATCGCCAGCGGCACCGCGCTCGTGGCGCCCGCGGTGATCGCACACGGCAGCGCCGAGGTGAAGGCCCGGTACCTGCGCGGTGTCTTCCGTGGCGACCTCGTCTGCTGCCAGCTGCTGTCCGAACCCGACGCCGGCTCCGACCTCGCCGGGCTGCACACCCGCGCGGTGCGCGACGGCGACGAGTGGGTCGTCACCGGCCAGAAGGTGTGGAGTTCCTACGCCCACCTCGCCCACGTCGGGCAGCTCCTGGCCCGCACCGATCCGGATGCCTCCAGGCACGCCGGGCTGACGATGTTCCTCGTCGACATGGACAGTCCCGGCGTGCAGGTCAGGCCGCTGCGGATGATGACCGGTGAGGCCCACTTCAATGAGATCTTCCTGGACGAGGTGCGGATCCCCGACCGCCACCGGGTCGGGGCGGTCGGCCAGGGCTGGCAGGCCACGATCACCACGCTGATGAGCGAACGGGCCGCCGTCGGCGGCGGCGCGACCTCACCGGCCATGGACCCCGTCCATCGCGTCACGGCGCTGGCCCGCCAGCTGGGCCGCGCCGGCGACCCGCTGCTACGGCAACGGCTCGCCGACGTCCACCTCCATGAACGGTTGCTGCGCTACCTGGGGCTGCGCCAGGAGGCCGCCCTCGCGGCCGGCCGGCCGCCCGGACCGGAAGGATCAGTGATGAAGCTGTTGTACTCGCAACAGGCTCGGCGGATCGGCGAACTGGCCGCGGACCTGCTGGGACCGGCGGTCACCGCCGACAACGGCGAGTGGGGGACGTTCGCCTGGGCGCGGTGGGTGTGTGGAGCGCCGTTGCTGCGGATCGCCGGCGGCACGGACGAGATCCAACGCAACACCCTCGCCGAACGGGTGCTGGGACTGCCCCGGGGGCCGCGGTGACAACGCCGGCCGCCGCGCGGCCGAGCGCACCCGCCACCGCCGCCACCGCCACCACGACCGCCGCCACCGGCACCTTCGGGGTGCTCCAGCGTGATCGCGAGGTGACCGCGACGGAGCTGCGCCGTCGCGCGGAGTGGATCCGGCTGGAGACGATCAGGCTCGTCGGCATCGCCGGCAGCGGCCACTACAGCAGCACGTTCTCCGCGGCCGAGCTGTTCGCCGTCCTCTACTACCGGGTGCTCCGCCTCGCCCCGGCGGACCGGGCCTGGCCGGAACGGGACAGGTTACTGCTCGGCAAGGGCCACGCCGCGGTCGGTCTCTACCCGTGCCTGGCCGACTCTCGGCTTCTTCCCGACCGAATGGCTCGACTCCTATACCCGGCTCGGTAGCCCGCTCGGGGACCACCCGGACATGACGAAGGTACCGGGGGTCGACTTCAGTTCCGGTTCCATCGGTCACAACCTGTCGGTCGGCCTCGGGATGGCGCTCGCCGCCCGCCTGTCCGGACACAGCTACCGCACCTACGTCGTGCTGGGCGACGGCGAGCTGCACGAAGGTCAGGTGTACGAGGCGATGATGGCCGCCTCCCACTTCCGGCTCGGCAACCTCGTCGCGGTCGTCGACGCCAACGGCTCGTGCCTGGATGGCCCCACCTCGCAGGTCATGAACGTGGAGCCGATCGCCGGCCGGTTCGCCGCGTTCGGCTGGCGCACGGTGGAACTGGACGGTCACGACGTCGAGGCGTTGATGACTGCGTTCGCGACGTTGCCACCGCCTACCGACGATCAGCCGACCTGCGTGGTCGCCCGCACCGTCAAGGGCAAGGGCGTGTCGTTCATGGAGTCGGCCGAGGAGTGGCACCTGGGCTTCCTCGGGCCGGCCGACCGAGAACGCGCCGAGCGGGAGATCCGGGAGCGGCTGGCATGAGCCGTCCGGATGATCGAGAGGAACGCTACCCCATGACCGTGCCGCTCGACCCGACGAGCTGGAACATCGCGACCAGCGACGGTCAGCTCGACGCATTCGTGATGGGGGAGGAGCTCGCCGACCTGGCCGACGACCGGCCGGAGATCGTCCTGCTGACCGCGGACCTGATGACGTCCAACCGCACCGGCGACTTCGCCCGCCGCCACCCGCACCGCCACTTCGATCTCGGTATCGCCGAGCAGAACATGATGGGTGTCGCCGCGGGTATGGCCGCCTGCGGTTTCCGGCCGTACGTGTCGACGTTCGCGTCGTTCGCCAGCCTGCTGTGCGCCGAGCACCTTCGTACCGACCTCGCCTACCCCCGGATGCCCGTCCGGGTGCTCGCTCACCACGCCGGCATCGCGATGGGCTTCTACGGCACCTCTCATCACGCCGTCGAGGACATCGCCCTCACCCGCGCGATCGCCCACCTGACCGTGGTGGCGCCCTGCGACGCGAACGCGACCCGCGCGATACTGCGCGGGACCCTCGACCAGGACGGGCCGGTGTACATCCGGCTCGGCCGCGGCCGGGAGAAGCCGGTCTACGACGTGGTGCCGGCGCTGGCGCCCGGCCGCTTCGCCACGGTGCGCGAGGGCACGGACGCGACAATGATCGCGACCGGCCTCGGCGTACAGATCTCGCTCGCCGCCGCCCACCTGCTCGCCGCGGACGGCATCGACGTCGGTGTCCTCGATGCCGTCTACCTCAAACCGTTCGACGAGGAGGCGGTCGTCGCCGCAGCCGAGCAGACGGGGCACCTGCTCACCGTCGAGGAACACAACGTCGTCGGCGGCCTTGGGGCCGCTGTCGGCGACGTCCTCGCCCGCCACGGGCTCGCGCCCGCATTTGCCGTACACGGGTTGCCCGACGACTACGCGCTCGTCGCCCCCCCGACCCACCTCTACCGGCACTACGGCCTCGACCCGACGACGGTGGCCGCGCGGATGCGCGAGCTGCTGAAGCGATGAGGTCTGCGATGAAGGCGGCGATGCGCACCGGAACCGACCAGCCAGCGAAAGGTGATCGTGGAACCATGATGACCGGCGAGCAGTACCTCGACTCGCTGCGAGACGGGCGCCGGGTGGCGCTCGACGGTGTCCTGCTGCCTGACGTCACCGCCGACCCGGGGCTTGGCAACGCCGCACGCTGGGTGGCCACCGGCTACGACCGCATCCGGTCGGGGTACCCGGACGGCGTGAACCCGATCTACCAGATCCCGCGGACGGTCGAGGACCTGCGGGCCAGGCTCGATCTTGTCCAGGAATCCGACGTGACGGTCGCCCTGACCTCCGCGGTCCTCGCGTTGCTGACTGCGGCGCCGCGACTGGCCACGGCGAACCCGGCCTACCGGGAACGGATACTGCACTATTTCGAGGACTGCCGGCGCCGCGACGTACGGTTCGCCGAGGTCATCACCGACGCCAAGGGCGACCGGTCGCTGCCGCCCGGCAAACAGGACGACCCCGACCTCTATCTGCGGGTCGTCGACCGCGACGGCGACGGCATCGTGATCAACGGGGCGAAGTTCCACATCACGATGGGCCCGCTGGTGCACGAGCTCGTCGTCATGCCCACCAAGCGAATGAAGCCGGGCGAGGAGCAGTACGCGGTGGCGTGCGCGGTGCCGGTGAACTCCCCGGGCGTCACCCAGATCGCCACCAGCCCGCACCCCCGGGGCAGCGACGGGCGGTCACACCCGGTGTCCGGCCGACATACCGACCCGGACTCAATAGTGATCTTCGATCACGTGCATGTGCCGTACGAGCGTGTCTTCCTCGACGGTGAGGTCGAGGAGTCCGCGGTGGTCGCCCACTCGCTCGGGCTGTGGGAACGGGTCAACGGGGTGGCCGACATGGCGCGCCTCGGTGACCTGCTGGTCGGGATGGCCCAGCTCGTCGCCGAGGCGAACGGCGTCGACCGGATCCCGCACATCAAGGACAAGATTGCGGAGATGGTCATCTACGCCACCCTGGTGCGCGCCGGGCTGGAGGCGTCCATCGCCGGCGCGACCCACACCGAGGACGGCATGATCGCGCCCAACGAGCTGTATGCGAACGCCGCCAAGTACCACGCCGCGGCGCACTACCCGGTCATGGTTCGCAACCTGCACGACATCGCCGGGGGCGCCGTGGCGACGGCCCCCTCCATGGCCGACTACGACAACCCGCAGCTACGGCCCTATATCGACAAGTACCTGCGGACCATGCCCGGCGTCGACGGCTACTACCGGATGCGGCTGTTCCATCTGATCCGCGACGTCACCGCCGACGCGCTGGGCGGCCGGGAACTGGTCTCCTGGCTGCAGTCCGGCGGCGGACTGTTCGCGCAACGCACCGTGACCCGCAAACACTACGACATCGAGGCCGCCAAGGACCTGGCCCGGCGGGCCGGCGGGCTCCTCGACGGGGCCGAGCCGGCGAGCTACCCGGACGGCCATGGCTGAGTCTGCGACGCAGGCGACCGGCACCCGGCCAGCCGGCCAGCGCCGGGTGGCCCTGGTCACCGGCGGCACCCGCGGCATCGGCGCGGCGATCACCGAGCGGCTTGCGCGCGACGGTATCCACGTCGCCGCGGTCTACGTCCACGACGACGGCCGCGCGAAGGAGTTTCTGGACCAGGTCAGCAACGCGGGCATGTCCGTGTCGCTGCATCGCGGCGACATCGGCTCGCCGGCCGACTGCGCGCGGCTCGCCTGCGACGTCGTCGCCGCGCACGGACCGGTCGACTACCTGGTGAACAACGCGGCCATCAGCAGCGACGCTCCGGCGCACGAGATGACGGTCGAGCAGTGGGACGCGGTCGTGCGGGTCTCGCTGTCCGGCGTCTTCTACCTCACCCGGACGGTGCTGCCCACGATGCTCGAGCGCGGCTTTGGCCGGATCGTCAACGTCGGCTCGATCGCCGGGACGATGGGCTCGACCTGGCAGGCGAACTACGCAGCGGCGAAAGGCGGGGTGATCGCGTTCACCAAGTCGATCGCCCGGGAGACCAGCCGCAGGGGCGTGACCGCCAACTGCGTGCTGCCCGGCCCGACGCGGACCGACATGGCGGCGGCCACCCCGGACGAGGTGAACGACAAACTGCTGCGGCTCATCCCGGCGCGGCGCGTGGGCCGGCCCGAGGAGATCGCCCATGCCGTGCGTTTCCTTCTCGACGACCTGTCCGGCTTCATCACCGGCGCGCTGCTGCCGGTCGACGGCGGCATGAGCATGTGAAC
>NZ_CAUVXO010000090.1:3197-7234 GCF_963555865.1 Protofrankia sp. Cr1 | reverse complement strand
AGTACGACATGTGAACGGTAGGACACGTGAACGGGAGGACGGACATGCATCTCGATGACCGGGTCGCGATCGTCACCGGGGCCGGGTCGGGGCTCGGGCGGGCCGCGGCCGTCGCCCTCGCCGCCGCGGGCGCGCGGGTCGTGGCCGCCGACATCGACCCGGCGTCCGCCGCGCACACCGCGGATCTGATCGTCGCGGCCGGCGGCCAGAGTTGCTCGATCCGGGCTGATGTCGGCGTGGCGGACGACTGCGCGGTCCTGGTGCGCCGGGCCGTCGACGCCTACGGGGCGCTGCACATCCTCTACAACAGCGCCGGAATCGCGCTCGGGAGGCAGGACGGGTTCGTCGCCGACATCGAGCCCGAGGTGTGGGACCGGGTCATCCGCGTCAACCTGTCCGGCACGTTCTACTGCTGCCACTACGCGATCGGCCCCATGCAGGCATCCGGTGGAGGTTCGATCATCAACACCGCCTCGTCCATGGCCCACCTGCCCAACGGACTCCTCGACGGCTACGCCGCGTCCAAGGGCGGGGTTGCCACGCTGACCCGGTCCATGGCGGTCGGCTGCGGCGCGCGCAACATCCGGGTCAACGCGATCAGCCCCGGTTACGTCGACACGCCGATCAACGCACCTCTGCTGCGCAACGACAAGGTCCGGACGGCCTTCGCCGCCGGCCACGCCACCGGGCTCCAGACCGCCGAGGAGATCGCAGACATCGTCGTCTTCCTCGCTGGCGACGCCTCCCGCAGCCTCACCGGTGCGGTGCTCACCTGCGACCGGGGCTGGACGGCGTTCAAGGTTCCCGATGTCCTGCGGCCCGCACCGTGATCACTCTGGCCGCCGCCGTCACGGTCGGTCCGCGACGGCGTCCGCGGACGCGTCCGCGAGGACGTCGGCGGCCAGATTGGCGATGTTCGTCCGGCGGGCCACCCCGCGGGGCGACTCGTCGTATCCGGAGAGCGGGTAGCCGTTCGTCAGGAAGGCAAAGGAGACCTGGCTGACCGGGTCCATGAACGACACCTGGCAGGGCGCACCGCCATGCCCGAATGTCTGGGCGGAACCGGTGGCCGGTAGGTAGGCGCCGGGCAGCGTGCCGGCGACGACCACGAACAGGCCCATCGTCACCGGGTTCGGCTGGGCGCTGTAGCCCTGCGGGTGCATCGTCAACCGAGGGCGGATCCCGTCGGTGACGGCCGTCGGCGTCCACCGTCCGGAATGGACCAGGGACTGGTAGTGCAGCGCGACGTCGCGTGCCGTCCCGACCAGCGAGTGACTCGGCTCGCCGGCGGCCAGAATCTCGGGCTTCGACAGGTACCAGGGACCCCACGGGTCGACGGTCGCGCCGGTGTCCGGCGGATCGATGCTGACGAAGGGGGCGACGTCGTCGGCGTGGCGCTCCTGGGGTACCCCGAGCTCCAGCGACAGCCCCAGCGGCTCGGCGATCTCTTCCCGTAGGTACTGCGCCAGGGTGGAGCCGGTGCGCCGTTCGACGATCTCCGCGATCACCCACGCCGCCGACGTCAGGTGGAACTCCAACCGGCTGCCGGGCTCGAACGTCAGCCGCCACTTCGACATGGCGGCGAGCCGTTGACCGCGGTCGAGCATCTGGGGCCATCCCAGTGGCGCAAGGGGGAACCCAGCGGTGTGGGTCAGCACCTGTTCCACCGTCACGACGTCTTTGCCGTTGGTCCCGAACTCGGGAATGATGTCCGCGACCCTCTCACCCGCGGCGAGAAGTCCTTCCCCCATCAGCTTCCAGACGATCGAGGCGACGATCGGGCGGCTCGCAGACTGCAGGACATAGCGGGTCTGCGGCGTCGCGTCCCCGTAGGTCTCGAACAGCACCAGGCGACCGGCCCGAGCCAGTGCGATCTGCGCCGACGGTAACGGCCCGCCTTCGACCTCTATCCGGACGCGTTCGGTCAACAGGGCGAGCCGGCGGGGGTCAAGACCGACATCCACCGGGTCGGCGAGCAGAGCGACCGGCGAGCTGGACCCGCTAACGGTTGTCCCACGCTCCCTTCGGTCAGCACACATGGGCTACCGGCCTTCCAGGAGTTCGCTGTCAATCATCTGACCTAGAGCGCTTAGCTTATGTTTTTATGGTGAGGCCGAATACTCGTGTCCGCGTTCCGGCGATCGGTCAGCGGACTGTGTCGGCCAACGGAGCTGTGTTCAGCCCGGCAGAATGACGATCTCGTCGCCGACGGTGAGCGTGCCGCCGCGCACGATGTCGGCGCGCAGGCCGCCTCGGTGCTCGAGGGCGTTGCGCACACCCGGGCGGGTGCGTTGGTCGAGGTAGCCGCATGGCAGGCACGATCGGACGCCGCACAGGACGACGTCGCCGATACGGAAGGTCCTACCGACAAGATCGAGCAGTGTGACGCCTGCGGTGACCAGGTTTCGCCGGGTCTCATGTTCGGCCAACTGGACGCCGGTGTCTGCGACGGCGGCGGCGACCGCCTCGCGTTCGATCAGCGTGACCTGCCGTCCTGGACCGGCGCGTCCGGAGAAGGTTCCGGTGCCAGCCGCGTACCGGTCGCCGTCCAGCCCTTTCCCCTCCACCGCGAACACGGTGCCGGGTGACTGCATTGCGGCGCCCCGTTGCGGCGTCACGTAGATGCCGACCAGGCGTCCCCGGACCGTCCCCGTCGCGTCAGCGTCCGCCATGACCAGTCACACTATAGTCCGCGGGTGTAGCCGAGATACCTCGGAAGTCGGCCACGATCGCCTCTTGGTCGGATATCGCCCCACTTCGTGGGTCTCGCAGGTCACGGGCGTGCCGTTCCTCGTTGATCTCACCGTTTCGCCGTAATGGATCTTCCGGCAGGCAGCGGACCTGCGCCCCTCCCCTCCGGAGTAGGGCCGGGGTCTGGGGCGGAGCCCCGGGTCTGCTCGGGTATACAGGGTGCAAAATGGGTTGTCGGATGGAGGGCTATCGGGGGTGCGCGGGTGGTAGGTCGGTCGGATGGTGACCCGGCGGCTTTTTTGAGTTATGCGCATGCGGATGACGAGCATGACGGTGGTCTGATTACGAGGTTCCGTCAGCGGCTGGAGGGTGAGCTGCGGGCGCAGACCGGACTCCGCGAGTTACAGATCTTCCAGGACCGGGCTGACATTGGGTGGGGGCAGGCGTGGAAGGACCGGATCGACAGTTCTCTGGATGCGGTCACGTTTTTCGTGCCGATCGTGACGCCGGCTTTTCTGGCCAGTGCGCAGTGCCGGCGGGAGTTGGCCTGGTTCGTCGACCGGGAACGGCGGCTCGGCCGCAACGATTTGATCTTACCGGTGTATTGGATCGATGTGCCGGCGCTGGACGTGCCGGGTCGGGCCGCGGGCGACGCGCTGCTGGCCGCGCTGGCCGCCCGGCAGTACGCCGACTGGCGGGAACTGCGGTTTGAGAACCTGACGGATCCGGTGTGCCGGCGGACGATGGCCGACTTGGCGATCAGGATTCGGGATGCGCTCGAGTCGGGTTCGCCGGTGATCGGGCCGGGGTTTGCCGGAACGGCTGGCGGTGGTGTTCTGGCCGATGCGGTGGCTGGTCGTCCGACTCGGGTGCATGTGGTCGATGCGTTGTATCGGGGGGATTTTACGTCGGTGATCGAGGCGGTCCACGCCGCGCAGCCTGGTGATCGGATTCTGGTGCGTCCCGCTCTGTATGAGGGGCCGATTGTGCTGGATAAGCCGGTGGAAGTGGTGGGGGACGGGCCGGCTGAGGAGATCACGATTGTGGCGGGTGAGGGAAGTGTGGTGGTGTTTAGCGCGTCGAACGGTTCGGTGCGGGGGTTGACGTTGCGGGCGACCGGGCGGCCACGAGAGCAGGCGGTGGTCGACGTCGGTGCGGGTCGCCTCGTTCTGGATGGGTGCGATATCAGCGGGAGTGGTATCGGGGTGGCCGTCCACGGCGGTGCTGATCCTCGCGTCCGCGGCTGCCGTATCCACCACACGTCCGGTTCTGGAGTGGTCGTCTCCGAGAATGGTGCGGGGGTGTTCGAGGACAACGAGATCACCGGCAACACCTAGCCAACGTCG
>NZ_CAUVXO010000090.1:0-2719 GCF_963555865.1 Protofrankia sp. Cr1 | reverse complement strand
GACGGTCCGCGGCAACCGCATCACCAACTCCCGGAGCGCCGGCGTGTTCGTCTCCGACAACGGTGCGGGGCTGTTCGAGGACAACATCGTCAACGGCAACGCGAAAGGCGATTGGAACGTGTCGGGCGCTGACAGCACGAGGATGGTCCGCCGGTGAGAATCTCGGCTCGCCGGTTCGTGTAGCGGGGCCGTGGGCACATCTGTCGGCCTGATTTTTATATTCCTGGGTGAAATGTCGGCGTGTCCCCACCGGGATGCCTCCGCTGGGATCAGCGGCAGCCTACCGAGTGTCTACAAGATCGGGAACAGTCCACTTGAGCCCGGTGCCGCGACGAGTGGCACGCCGGGTTCTGAAGGGGCGGGGACGCAGCAATGCGTCCCCGCTACCCGACCTACACGCAGGCCGACCGGGGCTGGGCGGAGTGGATCGCCTGGAAGTTGGAAGAGCGCTGCTGGCCACCAACTTGCCTACCGCTCCGCCCTCCTGACCGAGATTGGCACCGTCTCCACCCCCGAGCAGGTGTCCCCGACCAGGACCGCATGCGCAGCCCACGGGCGGAGAACATCGGTGCCAGCGCGCTGCGCAGGGCTAGAACCTGTCCCAGCCCGCCCAGCGCCAGAGTCGACCGGTGCCCGACCTGGCCTCGACGCCGTGCTCCGTCATCTCGAACTCGCCGAAGTCCAGGATCAGCAGCCTGTCGTCGCCCGGTGCGAAGCCGACATCGATCGGCCGGTGCAGCGGCGGACGGGACGGCAGGCCCTGGGTGGACCAGTCGGCCGGGTCGACCAGCAGCAGGTCGCGGCCGAGCTTCGGACCGCCGGACGGCAGGGTCATCGGCGCCTCGTCCCCGAACAGCGTGACCACCAGTCGTCCGGCCAGCGACGACCGCGGCGGTGCCACGGCGAACTTGGTGGCCGCAACATGCGACTCGAAGTTGAGCACAGGCCGCTCGGGAGGGGGGAGTTGGTCATGATTGGCGAGCAGGAAGGTCGGCTGCGGGCCGCGGGTCGGCTTGAACCCGGGGTCGGTCACCGGGACGTCTCCGACGAAGTCGGGCCAGCCGTACCAGGCGCCCTCGCGCACCTCGAACAGCAGATCGGGCGCGTTGCCGATCGGCCGACTACCCCGGTCGTCGGCGCCCTGGTCGACCGCCAGCAGCCTGCCGTCCGGCAGGAAGCCCAGCCCGAAGGCGTTGCGCATCCCCCAGGCCACCAGTTCCAAGTTGCTGCCGTCGAGGTCACAGCGCAGCACTGCCGCGCTGCACGGAAGCCCGGCCGGTATCCGCTGCCCGGGTCGGGTCGGGGTGCCGAACGGGACGAACGCGCCGGTGCTGGTCTGCGCACCGGGCCGGCCGGCCAGCGGGTCCTCGGTGGTGGCGTTGACGCCGGTGAGCACCACGTCGAGGCCGGGAACGTCGTGCGACTGCGGAAGCCGCCCCAGCCAGCCGAGTTCATAGGAATCCAGTCCGATGATCCCCAGATTGGACATCGCGCCTTGCGCGAAATACAGCTTCCCGTCAGGGCCGGCCACGGCCATGTCGATGTGGTAGTTGCCGGGCCCGGGCATGCCGTCGACGATGACCGTCCGCTGATTGTCCGGGCCGATCCGGGTGATCCGGCCGGCACCGCCCTCGGACACGTACAGATCCCCCTGGTGCCAGAGTAGTCCGGTCACCGGCTGGGCCAGGCCGTCGGCCACGAGCTCACGTAACTGCCCGTCAGCATTGAGGTTCAGCCGCCAGATCCGGCCACCGGGCGCCGCGCCGCCGAAGGGGAGGCCGGACTCAGCCAGATACACCCCACCCCGGTCGTCGAAGGCCAGGCTGCTCGGGAAGTCCAACCCATCTGCGAATACGGTAGGCGATGACATTTACGGCCTCTCTCAAGGTGTCCACAAGGAGTTGCGGCCAACCGTCGATCACGGCCAGCGGTCGATTTGTAACAGGACTCGCGAACCATGGTCAAGGACACGGGCCGTAACTATTGAGCTGAGTGGTCCCTATCCAAGGTGGCTGCTAGCGTTCGACGACCCGGAAGACCCGCAGGAGGTGGCCCGGTTCCGTCCGGCGGGGGGCGGCGGCTGGATTTTGGTGACCTCGCGGCGGGCCGGGTTCGGGCAGCTCGGCCGGGTGCTGGAGGTGGCGACGCTGCGCCGGGCCGAGTCGGTCGCGCTGCTGACCGGCCGGCGGTGGCGACGCCGTATGACCTGCGGCATGCCTGCGTATCGACCTGGCTCAACGGGATGGTGCAGGGCACCCAGGTGGCGGAGTGGGCCGGCCACTCCGTGGCGGTCCTCTACCGGGTGTACGCGAAGTGCATCGACGGGGACGTCGACACCCAGCTCCGCCGAATCGAAGCCGCTCTCGGGATCGGCGGTCCGGCGGCCCCGGCCCATTCTGTGCCGCGCATGGTCCGCGAATCGTCGGAGATTGCCGGAGACGATCGGACGTCACCGGACCCCGCCGGAGCGGACGATTGATCGTCCAGCCGACCACTAACCCCTGGGAACATTGGGAAACTGGGGCCCTGACCAGGCTTGTGCGGGAGGGGGGACTTGAACCCCCACGCCCTAGGGCGGCAGATCCTAAGAGGTCTGCTTTGGCAATCTTGACGTGCTGCCAGCGCTTTCCTCGCGGCGCGAACCCTCGAAAGCGCTCGGCGAACGGTCGTGGACTCCCCGCATATTCCACGCGCCATTCCACCTGCTCACCCACCACGC
>NZ_CAUVXO010000089.1:0-14106 GCF_963555865.1 Protofrankia sp. Cr1 | reverse complement strand
CCCCATGGCCTCGACAGGTCCCCGCCGTCAGACGTCTCCACGCTGGTCGCATAGTCGTTGCCGGCGTACTGGGCGTCGGCCTGCCGGTCCAGGCGCTGCCACTGCATGACCACGCCATCCCACTGGCCATCCCACACGCCCCCGACGCCAAGCGTGGACTCGGTACCCACGTAGCCGTCCTGTCGGAACATCGCCTCCGTGCCGAGGAGGTAGCCGACCATCGTGTGGAACACCAGGATGCGTGGGATGATCGGCGGCTCGGGGTTGTCGGTCGCGAGCGGGCGCCACAGCGTCCCGGGGAGTAGCGGTTCCACGAAAACCTCCTCGTTTGGTTCAGCCGGTCCGGGTGGTGAACAGCCAGCAGGCCGCGATGGCCATGGCGACCCAGCAGGCGGTGCGCAGCCAGCTGGCGATGTCCTCCGCGCTCCGGTGGAGGCGTGGCGGCCTCCGGCCGGGAGCCCTGGTCACGGATGGTTTTCTAGGTGCGCGTCCAGCTGGCGTTTGATCGCCAACACGTTGTCTGCCAGGGTCGGATGACCGTTCCCGTCCGGTACGAGCTGGGCGGTTCGCGCCTCCAATACGGCGAGTCGCTGCGCCATTCCCCGTATCTCTGGCAATCCTCGAATTGGGTCGGCTCGGACGCCGACCACCGCGTCGTGTACGGCGTCGAGCCGACGCCGGCGTTCCCGGGTCCGGTGGAGCATCCGCAGACCTCCGGTAGTCGCGGCCGCGGCCAGCGTGCTCGCCACAGCCAGGATGAGCTCGGTCATCGGCGCTCCAGCGCGGCCAGGCGCCGATCGAGAGCGCGTAGGTGCAGCCGCCGGTCGGGCGGGATCGCGCCGACGGTGATCGTGGCGGTGACCCCGTCTGCGTCGGTGTCCGCCGACCATGCGGCGCCGATCTCCTGGACCCGGTAGAGGTCGTCGACGTCGAGACATCCGGATCGGATCCGCAGCCGCACGAGGTCACCGAGCCAGATGTGGTCGCGGCCCCGCCAGGCCCCGGCCCGCAGGGTCAGCGTGTAGGAGGGGGTGACGAGCTGGCTGTCCGCGAGCGCCTGGTTCGCGGCGGCCTCCAGGTCGGCGTCCGAGCCGAGCTCGGACGCGTTGACCGCGAGATCCCAGCGACCTTCGGGACGGGTCGCGAGGTCCGGGGCCTGCACGATGACCGGGTCGACGGTGTCGCCGCCGCCGGCAGCGCGGACCGCGTTGCTGTAGCCGGCCGGGTCGACCCGGCGGGAGAACTTGGTGACGAGGGCGCCATAGTCCAGGACAACGCCGCGGTCGGCTCCCCGATAGGGCGACCAGATGTCGAGGGTGTGGGTGTGGATCCGCGGATCCGCGGCCGGGGTGATGTCCCAATCGAAACCGAATTCGAGTTTCGCCAGGCTGTCGATCGATTCGCCGATCTTTGCGCCGGCTTCGTAGATGACGTCGGTCCGCGCCACGCTTGTGATCTGTCCGATGCCGCGGACGACGCCGAGATTCCCGCCCGCCCTGGCCTGGGTGGCGGAGATGAGCCCCCAGACGATGTCCGCCTGGTCGGCGGACGGGTAGGCGAACGGATCGTCGTCGTAGAGCTGGCGGCGGTCGAGGATCGCCCGGTAGTCCGCCCACGAGGTCGTCACCGTGTGGCTGTCGGGATCGCCCTCGTCGTCGCGGGATCCGAGGCGGCCGCGGAACAGGCAGGTCCCGTCACGGATGACCCACAGGTCGCTGATGAGTTCGTCGAGGCCATAGGCTTCGGCCACCCTGCCGTTGATGTTGTACGAGGCTTCGTGGCGTCCAGTGAGCCGCCAGGTGATTGTCTTATTGGTCGCGGGCCCGATATCAGATTGCGGACCCTCCCGCCACGGGCCATATGTCCACAGCCACATCGTCATGTGGGTATGACCTGGACGACCAGTCTGTTGTTCGGGTCGATGGTGCTGGCGTTGACCTCGCCCGTGCTTGTCGGCGAACCCGTCGCACGCCGCACGCTGATCTGGATGTTCGTCGCGCCGGTATAGGCCCCCTTGTATCCGGTGAAGCCGCTGTAGGTCGCCTCCGTGCCGCTCGGTGTGCCCAGCGACTGCCCGACTCCTATGACGGGCCCGGTCAGGTTGTTCGCGGCGAGACCGGTCGAATCGCGCATGTACATGGTGAACACACCAGTGTTATCGGACCTCACGATCTGCATGGTGCAGTCGGCGGTGATATAGGCCTGGCATCCCGGGTCGGGGATAGGCAGATACTGCACACCGGTTTCCGCGGTGGTGATGCCGGTGACGTGGACCGGGCTGTTCGAGTACACCAGGGTCTGCAGGCCCCGCCAGCGTGTCCCCGTCCACTGGAATCCCAGACCGGTGTCCACCTCGAAAATCATGGTTCCCGGGCGGGGTGTGGCCGGACGTGTCGTCCGGGTACAGACCTGCGTGCCCGGAGCCGCCGCCCACAGCCGGGCATCACTGATCCGCGCGGTGGTGACCGCGCTGTCGCCGGCGGTCCGCAGGATCGTGGCCAGCGGGATCGCACTCGCCGGTGTTGCTGGTGTACCACCGCCGACCGTCCCGGTGACCTTGTCCAGCACCCAGTCATAGCTGGACCCACCATCCGCGACCTTGTCCCGAACCTTGGCATACACAAGATCCGTCCGGGAGCCGGACCCTGGCGCCGCGGAAATCGCGAGGTTAGTGGCCGCTGTGTTCCGGCACAGATACTTCCCCTGCGCGGACACCGAATCCCCGATGATGGCAGCCCATCCCGCGGCCACATCCACGCTGTCGTTCGCGCCCGCGCCCCGCTGGCTCACGGCAAGATCGCCGTTGCCGATGACACCCTCCGAGACGATGACCGCGTCGAGGAGCTGCCGCACTTCTCGAGCCGAATAGTCGATCGCCGTGTCCCCGCTGGCGGCCTGCAGGAAAAGCGGCACCTCAAGAACCATTCACGTGCTCCTCACATCCACAGATCCGGCCACGACAGCACGGCCTGACAACCCGGCCCCGGCCCGGACGGCGTAAACGCAATCTGATTGACACCCGGCTGCAGCGCCCACCATGACGACACCGTCCAGTCCGCATCCCCGTACCGGGACGACGCCGTATCCGCGTTCAGCAACACCATGCGATCACGGAAATTCACCCGGATGAACTGGCCTGCCGCCAACGTCAGCGAAGTGAACGCAAACTGCGAGCCGGTAGTCAGATTGATCAGAACCGGATTGATGCACGGCCCATAGACATCGACGCTCGGCAGCGTCGGCTCGGACTCGCTATCCACCACCACGGTCGCCGAACCGGAGGCGAGACCGGCGCCGAACCCCAGCGGAAACCGCCAGGGGAGCGCCTTACCCGGCTCCACCGACCCCGACGGGGTGATGACCGCCGTGTGAGATGCGGTTGATTCCCACAGCCCGTATGGCGCCCGCCAGCCTGCCTGCGTCGCAATCCCGACCGCCGAGCCGGAGATGATCGCATCGGTCAGGCTGTCCGGCCGGACCTGGATCCGCCGCTCCGCCGGCCAGCCGTCCCGCCGCAGATGCAGCCAGTAGCGGCGCCGCGGATGCATCAACGCGCGCAGCCGCCGATACCACACACCGACCGTGTCGACCCCGTCCCCTACGACGACGATCTCCGCGGTGATACCGCGAGCCCCCACCCGGCTCGTCGAATCGATCTCCCCGTCCGCCCCCGGATCGGCCTCGGTGACCGCGCGCACCTCCGGGTAGCCCAGGTTCCAAGCGCCGACCGCGAACGGATCGGCGCCGAACGCGTCGGAGGTCAACGTCAGGAGTGTGATGCCCGCGGGGTCCGCGAGCCGGGCCGTGCCCGGCATCGTCGGTGTGACGGTGGGGGTGGGGGCCTCGGGTGAGCTACCGGCGGGGATAGGCATGTCAAGGCGCCGGGGTCAGGGGGATGTTCGCGGTGCCGGCTGCGCATCCGTCGGCCGTGTTGTCGTCGTATACGACGTTGTTGCTGCCGTCGACGATATGCACCCCGTATCCGGTCGCGGAACCTCCGTGGATCGTGTTCGCCTGGAACGTGTTGTTGCTGCACAAAATTATCCCGGGTTGAGTCGTGCCGTCCCAGTTCGTGTAGGGTGCCAGGAATTTCGGATCGATTCCGGTGACGGTCACCGTGCGATATCCATCGGTCGGGGTCGTGTTACCTAGGTTACCGATGACGGTTGTGCGGGACGCCTTGATAGACAACCAGGAGACGGCCGAGTTCGCACCATGAATGTCGCTTCCGTCGAAATCGTTGCCTGTGACGAGGTTATCTAGCGCGGCTTCTTTGAGATCGACACACTCCGCGGTGCAGTTTCGGACGACATTCCCCGGCCCGATCGTAATGTGATGGGTTAGGTCAGGGAAAGCGCCCGCGGCTGCGGCCGCCGGTTTCCGTGTCGTCGTGACGCCCCAGTTCGATCTCGCCGTACCTATGTAGAACGCCTCACCAAAGCCCGGGTCCACCTGTCCGGTATATGAGACGGCGCAATTCTTCGCCTGACAGTATGTTGATTCGTTGCGGAAGTGGATGCATTCCTGGCCGAAGTTCGTGGCCGTTATACCGTCAATGAGAATGTTATCGCTGCGATCGACCACCACACCCTTCTGGCCATTTTGAATCTTGAAATCTTTGAGGATGACATGTGAACACTGGTCGAGCGCGACCACATAACCGGACGCGGTCGATCCGCCATCGATCACGGACGTCGTCGGGTGCCCACCGATGATGGTGATGGGGTTCGCCGCGGTCCCTTTCAGTCCGGACAGAACGTAGCGGCCGTTGAATATTATCCCGGCCGCAAGCGTGATCACATCACCGGGGATAGCGGAGTTCGTCTTCGATTGCAGGGTGGGGAAATCTCCATATGTTCCCGTTTGGCTGGTCGCACCCGTTCCCGGCACATAAGCCACGGCGACGGCCACATAGTTCTTGTTCCCCGATGCCGTCACGGTCGGGGTGACGGTGCCTGCCGTCGGAACCTGGCGGAACTGGGTGTAGGCGTCGCGGGACGAGCTGCCCGAGACTGCATGGCTGTAGGCCAAGGTCGTCCAGCCGGACGCGGGCGTGAACGACGTCGTGTTGGTATCACTGACCACAGCGAACAGGCCGACGACTAGGCATTTGTCCTTGGACGTTGCTATCGCCTGGGATGTCATGGAACTGGTCGTTCCGGTTTTGACGCCGATGCCATCATTGCCGCTGGCGATGCCGGTTATCACATACGCCTGCACGTCGACATGGGTGCGCGCGGACGCGAACGTCACCGTTATCGTCCCGCCGGACGCCAACGCACTGATGTTGTGAGTGGTGATGATATATCCACTGATCGATGTCGCGTACGCGCCCGTGACATCCTGCACGTACGTGTTGCCCGCGTCGTCCGTCGCGGTCGCGGTCACCGCACCGTTCGCGGCGACCAGGAGCGCGATAGACGATCCGGCTGCTGCCGCGGCGGTCGTCGTCACGACACATGTCGTGCTCGACGACGTGACAGTGTTCGAGCCGATGGCCACCGGGTCGGACGGATCCGCGGTCAACGCCCCGGTGCCGGGATCAGCCGCCGCGTATGCCCAGGCCACGCCCGTGTAGCTCTTCGCCGAGCCGAGAGTTGCTGACGGGCTCACCGCCGTGGGCGCCGGAATAACCTTCCACTGGGACTTCAGCACCCGGGAGCTGGTACCGGAAACGGCTTGGACGTATCCGAGCGCTGTGAATCCGGACCCGGGGGTGAACGTCGGCGGTGTTGTTTCGTCGCTGACGTAACCGTAGACATTCCAGACCAGGTCATTGCCGAGCGTCGTGATTATGGCACCGCAGACCAATGCGGTCGTCGTGTTCGCCGATCCGATGGAATGACCATCCCCCGGATCGGTGTTGACGTCCTTCAGGCCACCGATTTCGTTGGCCTGCATATCGATGAGAGCGCGTGCGCTGTCGAACGTGACGGTGATCGTCGCGCCGATCGGCATCGCGAATACGTTCATCGCGGTGCACTGATAAACGGTGGTGGCAGTTCCGTTCGATGCCTTGTTGTCGATCGTGTAGGTATTGCCGGCCGAGTCGGTGACGGTCGGTGTCGCCGCTCCGTTCGCAACGATATCGACGAAGATCGCGTTGCCGATGGCGGCCACGTTCGTGGTCGTGATCGTGCATGTGGTACCCGAGGTGGTCCGGGTCGCCGTGCCCAGGTCATGAACCACATCGGGCGGCCCAGACCACACCGTGGCGGGCGCGGCCGGGGTGATCACATTGCTCGTTGCCGAGGTGGTCGAATAGCCGATGGCGCTGCGCGACTTGACAGTGAATGACACACCGACGCCGTTTATCAGCCCGACAATTGTACCTGGTGACGATATGACTGTGATCGTCTGGCCGGTCGACGCGGTGATCAGATAGTCGATGATCGCCGACCCGCCATTGGACGATGGCGGCGTGAACGCCACCGTCGCTTTTCCATTGCCGGCTGTGGCGACGATCGACGTCGGAGCGCCGGGCACGGTCGCCGGGGTGACTGGGCCCGCCGGGTTTGATGCCGGGCCGGTACCCGTGCCGTTCGTCGCCCGGACAGTGACAGTGACCGGGATGCCGTTCGTCAGCCCGGTGATGGTCAGCGGGGAGCTGGCTCCGGATGCGGTCTGACCGGTGGACGCCGTCGCCATGTAGGAGGTGATTGTCGAGCCGCCGTCCGACGGCGCGGTGAACGTGACCGTCACCTGCCCGTTCCCAGGCACGACGGCGACGTTGACCGGGGCACCTGGTGTCGAGCTCGTTTGGGACAGCGCGGCGATCAACGCGGCCAGTGCGTCTAGGCGGTCATCCTCGCGGGCATAGCAGGGGGTGACAGGACCCCCGGCAACGGTGATCCACACTGTGTCGGCTCCGCCGGGGCCGTAAAAATCCGGCAACCGGGAGTGCGCGTCAACCACCAGAGGGTTTCCCGTGGTGACCGGAGTGTTATCCAGGTGTAGGCAGTCGGCTGCCACGTTCGCCGCCGGCGATGTCCATACGTTGACGACGGTTCCGGCGGCAACGGCGGTGAGCACGCCGCCAGACACGGCATAGACCAGCCGGGAGCCCTCGCTGGGAAATGTCAGGCGCGCCATCTCAGAACCCGCCCTTCCGCTGGTAGAAGTCGAGTTTCTGCGCGAGCAGGTCGACGTCGGTCTTGTCCTGGACGTGGACCGCGCCGATGGACACCAGCGGCCCACGGCCGCCGCGACTGCCGTGGAGAGCTGCCTTCAACGCGGCCGACTCCTCCGGGTCGAGCACCGCCTCGGGCCGCCCCGTGCCGTTCACGGCGATCTCGCCTGGCCCGAGCCAACCGCCGGCGTCGTACCAGTGCGGTGTCCGCGACGACCACTTCGCGAAGGCGGTCTGCGGATCGCCGTAGTCCGACCGATCATGGATATAGCCCAGGCCCCAGCGGATCTGAGTGGCCGGGTCAGACCGCCAGTTCGCGCCGGCGGAGGCCATCTTGCTGCCGGGCAGCGCCTGCGGGATCCCATATGCACCCGACGAGGGGTTCTCCGCGAGGTGGTTCCAGCCGCTTTCGCCCGTCCACAGGTGCTCCAGTGCGGTCCATTGGCCGCCGGTCCAGTTGTAGATTTCCTGCGCGAGGCGCTGGCCGAGAGCCCGGTTTCCCGTGGCTGTTCCGTCGGATACTGTTTCCTTGCCACGAATGAATTCTATGATCTTGTCGAGAGGAAAGCGTCCGGCCTTGGAAATGACGCCTTTCCAGTCGTCACCGTCACCGAATAGCCGAATGATCGCCGATCGAAGCGGAGCGAAGACTCCGTCGGCTACCGCTGCTGCACCGCTGCGAAGCAGATCGTTGGCACCACTAACGACCTTGCCGCCGGTGGCATCCCACGCCTTGCCGACCAGCCCGCCACCAGCGAGTCCGGGAACGGAGTCCCGGGGAAGGTCCCGCCGCCGTATGGCTTCCATGAACGGCAGGCCGTAGTGCCGTGTCGACTGGGCCGGCATGACGTATTCATCGTTTGACAACGCAAACAGGCCCGCTTTGTCGTCGCGCGGTCCGCCGGGCCCTCGAACGGGGCCGCCAGTTTTAAGGCCGTCGACGTGGAGTTCGGGAAGCTCTGGGATGCCGATCCTGGCAACCGTGTTGTTCCACGCCCAGCGGATGCCCTTGTTGTAGATCGTGTTGACGTAGAAGCGGACCGGAATGGATAGGACCTCTTTGAGTCCATTCCAGACGTCTTTGATGCCGTCGACAGCGCGCTGGAAAAAGTTCTTGAATCCGTCGAGGGCGCCCGTGAAGAAATCCTTGATGACATTCCAGATTGCGACGCCGGAGTCGTGTATGCCGTTCCATGCGGCGGTGAATATGAACCTGATCGCATCCCACTCGTGCTGGAAAACCCATTTGATGGCATCAATGACGTCAGTGAATACCCTCTGGATGCCGTCCCAAGCTCCGGTGGCCGCGTCGTGAATCCAGCTCCACGCCGTGGAGAAGACGAGCTTGATCCCGTCCCATGCCGTCTGGAAAACCCATTTGATGGCATCGATCACCGAGGAGAAGACGGTCCTGATGCCGTCCCACGCCCCGACCGCCGCGTCGTGAATCCAGTTCCACGCCGAAGAAAAGATAGCTTTGATAGCGTCCCACATTTTTCCGAAAAGCTCGGGTACTTTCTTTATTCCATCCCAGATATCGCCGCCAATTCGAGCGAAAAATCTTCCGACAGCCTGTACGGCATGACGAAATGTCTCGCTGTGCTTGTAGAGTTCATAAAACGCGATACCGAGGGCCACAGCGGCTATGAGGATGATGCCGAACGGGTTGGAGAGGAACGCAAGTCTCAGAAGATTGAAGACCGTTCGCAGTGTGTTAAAAACACCTATCAGCCCGCGGAACGCCCGGACGAGCGGGTTCATCCGGAACGCAAACCCGGCAAGTGCCTGCAGCCCACGGGCTAGACCGGCGAGATGCCGTCCTGCTGCGATGAGGTTGCGTGCGTCCCGCAGGCCTGCGAACAGCCGGCGGAGCTCGCCGAGGGTGTACCCCCAGCGTCGGAGGAGGACCAGCCCGCCGACGAGAACGAGGATCGCCCGCTGGGTCCCTCCGGACTGGCCGGAGAACCACACCAGGGCCGGCCCGACAACATGGGCCAACGTCCACGCGAAGGCGCGGAAACCTGCGATCAGCGTGCCGGTTAGGGTCCGGCCGACGATGCCGAACACGGGCAGGACTACACCGACGAGTGTTCGTCCCATCCGCTCCATGACGGGGGTCAGGTCCGCGAAGAATGTTTTGAGGTCGGCGAAAGCCGGGGCCAGCTGCTCATGCAGCTTGTCGATGCCGGCGCCGAGCCCACCACCTTTCCCGCCGCCGCTGAGGGCGTTCGCGAACGCGCGGGCGGGTGCTCCTGCCGCGTGGAATACGCTGCCGATGTCTTGGAGCAGAGGCCACAGATGATGCGAAAGGAGATCAACCAGATGGTTGACGCCCGCACCGGCCCGCTCGAAGAAGCCGGCGAATCCGGTAGCGTTGGATTGTCCGCTGCTCAGCCCGTGGAAGAATCCGGCGACTGCTGTACTGGCCCGGTTGGCGGCCCGATCGACGATGGAGAAGAACTGGGCGATTCGGTTTTGTCCGCCCGCCGAGCCGGTGATCCGCGCGAAACCGGCGGCTATCCGCTCGATTCCGTCGAGAACGCCGCCGGTCGGTGCGGCATGGAAGACATTGAGGATTCCCCGGCCCACATCCTCAACGATCCGGAATAGCTGCTTGGCGATGCCGATACCGCGGTTCATCCACCGAGCAAGAGTGCCGTTTTCCTCCCGCGTTTTCAGCCACAGACGGAGATTCTCTGCGAGTTTCGCTCCGAGCTCGGATTCCCGGGCCACTATCGGGGCTCCAGCGGTCACGATAGACCAGAGTCCGCGGGCGACGGAAACAGCAGAATGCCCCCACGCCTCCGTGCTCCGCGCATTGGCATCCATGACAGCGGTCAGCTCGCCCTGGAAGGCGGGCCCAGAAAATGCGGGGCCGATGCTCGCGGCCACACGGGACAGGCCCGCCGCTGTTTTGGTAACTCCGGCATCGACGACCGGGAAGTCCGTCGCGAGCTGCCGAAGCGACGATGACATTCCGGGGAACACCCCGGCCGCCGAGCCCTTCAGCTTGTCCAGCAGCGGGGACATGCCGACGAGCTGTTGGACGAAGTCACGTGCGGGTGGTGGGAGCTTCGCGAGCGCTTGGGCGTACTGGTTGGTGGCCCCGCCGGAGGCTTGGGCGGCGGCGGCCTGCTGGCGCAGTGCTGCGGCGAGCGCTCGCTGGGCGTCGGCGATTCCCCGTGCGCCGTCTTCCTGGGAGCGGATGATATCCCGCTGTGCGTCGGCGAGGGCCTGCTGTGCGTCTGCGACGCTTTCGTTGGCCTGCTGGATGCGTTCTTGGGCGGCGACGACCCGGTCGGAACCCTCCACGCCGGCGCTCGACTGCTCGGCGAGAGCCTGTTTGTTCCGTTCGATCCCGGTAAGGGTGTCGTCGAGGTTCGCCTGGGCCTCGCGGACCGCGAGGGCGGCCTCTGCCCGTTGCAACGTGGTCGACCGGCGGTTCTTGAGGACCTGCTGTTCCTCGAGCTGGGCCTGCTTGACCCGAATCCGCGCGGCGGCCTCGGCGTCACCGGACCGCTCCACCTGCGTCCGAAGATCGTCGAGTTGTCGGGCGGCGTCCTTCCGCGCCTGGGTGAGGTCGATTTGGGCGTCGCGGGCGTCCTGCTGGGCACGGGCGAGCTGCCGTTCCGCGGTGGCTTGGCGGCGGTTGGCCTGGTCGGCGCGGTCTGCGGCCTGCTGGTAGGCCTGCGCGACGCGTTCCCGGGCGGAGACCACGGCATCGGCGGCCGCGGCCAGCGCGTTCGCGTTCGACGTGGCCGCGCCGCCTGAGGTCTTGGCCGCCGCAGCATGGGCGCTGAGCGCTTCGGTGACACCACTGAACGCCAGTTTGGCGACGCCAAGTCCCTGCGCGGCGGCGACCGCGGCCGCGGGAAGGGCCAGAAGCGCGCCGGCGGCCGGTGCGATCGCGGCAGCGAGCTGCACTCCCAAGCCGATGACCTCGGCCGGGACCCCGGCGATAAGCGGACCGATGGCAGCCTGCACCACGCTGCTGCCGGCGCGCAGGCCGATGCCGATCCAGCCGGCGAGACGCTGACCAGACTGGATCAGTGGGGCGGCGGCCGCGGAGACCGCGCGGCGAACCCCGACGGCGATCCCATACTCCAGGCCACGGTCACCGATCCGCAGTGCCAGTCCGGCGCCCGCCAGGAGCCGTCCGCCCATCGTCCGGCCAGCTGGTTCGGCGCCGGACATTGCCTGATTCAGCGCCCGGTACACATGGCCGCCGACCTGCGCGCCGACGAAACCGACCCGCAGTCCGGCAGTCAGACCGGAGCCGATCCGCAGCCCTACCCGGCCGGCGGCCGCGGCCTGTTCCAATCCGGCGGCGAACCGCTGCCCCGTCCGGCTGCCCCCGGGCTGGGCGGCAGCTTCGGCCCGCCGGCTGGACTCGGAAACGAACCGGCCGAGGCTGTCGCGTGCACGTGTGGTGGCCGTCAGGCCGGTGCTGAACTGGCCGCCGACACGGCGGCCGAGGTCTTGACCGGCTGGCTCGATCTTGTGCCCGGACTCGGAAACGAACCGGCCGAGACTGTCACGTGCATACGTGGTGGCCGTCAGACCTGCACTGAACTGGCCACCGACACGGCTACCCAACTTCTGCCCCGCCGGCTCCACCGTCCGCCCGGACTCGGAAACGAACCGGCCGAGGCTGTCCCGCTCCCGGGCTCCAGCCGTCAGGCCGGTGCTGAACTGGCCGCCGACACGGCGGCCGAGGTCTTGACCGGCGTTCTCCGAGCCGCGGGAGCGGGCGAGCTGCTCGCGGAGTTGCTCGTCGAACCCCTTCGCGAGCCGGGGGGTGATCTCGATGTGGCCGCGGCCAACGAGCAGGGACCCGTCAGCCACCGACCATCACCCCCCGGGTTGGTAGGGACGTGGCGGCCGGTCCATCGCCTGGGCGACGGTGTCGGCGATTTCGGCGGGGCTCGCCCGGCGTGCCGCCGGCGGCGGGGCCGGTTCGGCCATCCATGGGCGTGGCACCGGCTGCGGTGCCGGCCAGGGATGCCGCTGATCCTTGCCGAGGTTGACCGCGACGGTCGTATGCATGTGGAGGCGTCCGATGTCGACCAGATCGGCGAGAAGTCGGTCGGTGCGGGACCAGTCCGCGGACTCTCCGTGCAGCTCCCGTGCCAGTGCGGAATCTGCCGGCAGGTGCCGGATGATGACGCGGAGCCGCCGCCACGACAGCCGCCCCCGGTACAGGTCCAGGAGATCCACCTGGTACTTGAGTAGGTCGGCCTCAATAGCCTCGTGATGGGCGATTACGAGCCGGACGAGGCCAACAATTCCCCCAGGCTCTTAAACCCGGCGCTCTGCGCGATCTGACCGAACATGTCCTTGAGATCGCCGATCTTCAGTTTATGTGTTGTCACGGCTTCGGCGAATATCGCGAGATGGTCGTCCGGCAGGACGAGTCGGAAGAAGGTGACCATGTCGCCATCGCTGAGGGCGATCATCGCGTCGAGGTCCCAGTCGTCCTGCGGAGGGACCGTGAACTCGTGCTCGCCGAGGGCGAACGGCGTTCCGGCCCGTGCGACCTCGGCACGGGCGGCACGGGCCGCCAGCAGGTCGAACGGTTTGACCTCGGGTGCTGTCGCCTTCCGGTCCGGCGCGGTCATGCGAGGACACCGGTGGCGTTCGTCAGCCAGAAGCCCAGGTCGGTGTTGGCCTGGACAAGGCCTTCGATCGTCATCTGCATTTCTACCGCTTTCTTGCTGTTGATCGTCAAGTCGCCGCGGCCGGTCACCATCCCTTTCGGCATGACCAGCCGCCAGTAGTTCAGGCCGTCGACGAACTCGACGCCGAATGCACGCTCGTCCGGTGTCGGGATCGCCGGAATGGAAATTCTCGAATGTCCTACGGTCGTCAGGTCGGTAATCGTTCCGCCGGAAAAGTACAGCGGGAGCGTCACCCGGTTCCATTCATTCGCGGTGAACTCAAGGCTGAACTTGACTTCTTTCGCGAGTTTCCGCACGGGAGCGAGTTGCTGCCAGATGTTCACATCCTCGTAGGACGTGTCGTACTTCCCTTTGACACCATCATCGGTGATGGCGCCGAGCTGAGACCAGCCCGACGGCCATGCCGACGTCGCGTCCACCGGCGCGGCCGTGTCGACCGCGGCAACCATCACCATCCCGGTCGTACCGGCTGGAATGTTCGCCGGGGTGAAGTCGTGAGCCACCGTCGTTCCTCCTTCATCGTCAAGACGGCCGGGGATGGGCCGTCACGAGATAGCTCGCGGTGTAGCGGTGGCCATCCGCCGACGGGTCGTACAGCCACGTCGGCGCGAGGACCGTCGTCACATCGGTCACGACCGTGGTCGCATCCATCCAGCCGCCTCGCAGCTCGAGCACCGCCTGCGCGGTCAGCGCCGCCTGCACCGCAGCCGCACGCACCGGGGCATAGACGTCGATCTGCACCCGGGGCTGGTACAGCCAGCCCCGGACCACGGTCAGCCCGCCGGCCCGGGCGACGACGAGCGCCGGACGGCGGTCATCGAGCTGCCAGGAGACGTGGACGCCAAGGGCGATCACGTCGGGGTGGGTGCCGAGCCGTGCGATCAGCGCTGCCTCGACATCCGGAGCGGTAGCGATCGGCATCACCGCTCAGCCGCCGGCGGCCAGGTCGTCCAGCGTCCGGCCCAGGACGTGATGGGCGGGAGTGCCGTGGGGCTGCTGTGGGTGCGGTGATGACCCGAGCTCCACCCAAATTGTTTTGAAGTCTGATCCGGCGACATAGCCGACGGGGGTTCCGCCTGCGCGGCGAACTCCCGCGGACAGGCCTGCGACGTAGCCGCCATGACGGGCTGGCGAGACCGACCGGGCAAATCCAAGCCCACCCTCTGTGATTGCCGCGAGCGCCCCCTCCAGCTCGGGAGAGCGATCGACGATCCGCCGGACGACGGACATGTCGATGCTGTCGACATCCACCGTCACCCTCCCGCGTAAACCTCACGTGGCCGGATCACCCTGCCGTGG
>NZ_CAUVXO010000088.1:3877-14594 GCF_963555865.1 Protofrankia sp. Cr1 | reverse complement strand
ACGAAGGGGCCCAGGGGCATGGCGGGTCGGAGCCGGACACCGGCTCCCTGAAACTGCCGTCGGAGCGCGGGTGGGACGACACCGGTCATACCGCCGCCGGTGTCCGGGCCGTGCGCCTGATGCTGGAGGATGGACGCAGCTTCGCCGGGGAGGCGTTCGGGGCGTCGGGGGAGGCGTTCGGTGAGATCGTCTTCGCTACCGGCATGACCGGGTACCAGGAAACGCTGACCGATCCGTCCTACCACCGCCAGATCGTGGTCATGACCGCGCCGCATATCGGCAACACCGGTATGAACGACGAGGACAACGAGTCATCGAAGATCCATGTGGCCGGCTTCGTGGTTCGCGACCCGAGCCCGATCGCCTCCAGCTGGCGCTCGCGCCGGACTTTGGACGACGCGTTGGTGGCCGCCGGCGTGGTGGGCATCAGCGGCGTCGACACCCGGGCACTCACCCGCCACCTGCGGGAACGCGGAGTGATGCGGTGCGGCATCGCCGATGCCGCGCAGGACGCGGACACCCTGTTGGAGTCGGTGCGCGCGAGCCCGCGCATGGTCGGTGCGGATCTGGCACCGGAGGTCAGCACGCGGGAGCCGTACGTGGTGGCGGCCGCGACCGGTGTGCCCATGTTCAGGGTGGCCGCGCTTGATCTGGGCATGAAGCGGTCGTCGCCGCTGGCGCTGTCCGCGCTCGGCTGTCAGACGCACGTCCTGCCGGCCCACGCCGGTGGCGCGGCATTGCTCAACCTCGCCCCGGACGGGGTGTTCCTGTCCAACGGCCCGGGCGATCCCTCGACCGCGGACTACGCGGTTGAGGCCGTGCGCATGGTGCTGGACGCCGGCATTCCGATCTTCGGGATCTGCTTCGGCAACCAGGTGCTGGCCCGGGCGCTGGGCTTTGACACCTACAAGCTGACCTACGGCCACCGCGGTGTGAACCAGCCGGTCGCCGACACCGCGACCGGCCGGATCGCGGTGACCAGCCACAACCACGGTTTTGCCGTCCGGGCACCGCGTGACCGCGTCACCCGGACGCCCTACGGGCCGGTCGAGGTCAGCCATGTTGCGCTCAATGACGGCGTGGTGGAGGGTCTTGCATGTCTGGATGTACCCGCCTTCAGCGTCCAGTTTCATCCTGAGGCGGCTCCCGGCCCCCACGACGCGCACGATCTGTTCGAACGGTTCCGCGATCTCATGGCGGCATTCCGGTGAACGCGGGTGAGCGGCACGGCGGGCCGGGTACACCCGCGCAGGCGTACGCGCAGGGATTGCGACGGGAGGTCATGCGCTGATGCCGCGGCGAGAAGATCTGAGCAGTGTCCTGGTCATCGGATCAGGGCCGATCGTCATCGGTCAGGCCTGCGAGTTCGACTACTCCGGCACCCAGGCCTGCCGGGTGCTGCGCGCCGAAGGCCTGCGGGTAGTGCTGGTCAACAGCAATCCGGCCACGATCATGACCGACCCGGATCTGGCCGACGCCACCTACGTCGAACCGATCACACTCGACATGGTCACCAAAATCATCGACCGGGAGCGGCCCGATGCGCTGCTCGCGACGATGGGTGGCCAGACCGCGCTGAACACCGCGGTCGCGCTGCACGACTCCGGTGTCCTGGACCGGTACGGCATCCGCCTGATCGGTGCGAACATCGACGCGATCCGTGCCGGTGAGGACCGTCAGGCGTTCAAGGACATCGTCGCGTCGGTCGGTGGTGAGACCGCCCGCAGCGCCATCTGCACGACCCCGCAGCAGTGCCTCGACGCCGCCGAGGAATTCCAGTACCCGGTCGTGGTGCGGCCGAGCTTCACTCTCGGCGGCGCCGGCAGCGGTTTCGCGCATGACGCCGGTGAACTGCGCCGGATGGCCGAGGACGGCATCGCCGCGAGCCCGTCCTCGGAGGTGCTCGTCGAGGAGTCCGTCCTCGGCTGGAAGGAGTTCGAGCTCGAGCTGATGCGTGACTGCGCCGACAACGTGGTCGTGGTCTGCTCGATCGAGAACATCGACCCGATGGGCGTGCACACCGGCGACTCGGTGACGGTGGCACCGGCGATGACGTTGACCGACCGCGAGTACCAGCAGATGCGGAACATGGCCATCGCGGTGATGCGCGCGGTGGGCGTCGACGCGGGTGGCTGCAACATCCAGTTCGCGGTGGACCCGGCCACCGGGCGGCTCATCGTGATCGAGATGAATCCCCGGGTGTCCCGGTCGTCGGCCCTGGCCTCGAAGGCCACCGGATACCCGATCGCGAAGATATCGGCGAAACTCGCGCTCGGTTACACCTTGGACGAGATCCCCAACGACATCACCCGCACCACACCGGCGGCGTTCGAACCGGCACTGGACTACGTGGTGGTGAAGGTGCCCCGCTTCGCCTTCGAGAAGTTCCCCGGGGCGGACCCGACGCTGACGACCACGATGAAGTCGGTCGGTGAGGCCATGGGCATGGGGCGTAGCTTCGCCGAGGCGCTGCAGAAGGCCCTGCGGTCCCTCGAGCAGCCCAGCGCGGTGTTCTCCTTCGCGGGCGGGACCGGGGATGTCGACGAGCTCCTGGAACGGGCCCGCATCCCGCATGACGGGCGGCTGCGCACGGTCCAGCAGGCACTGCGGGCCGGCGCTGACCCGGCCCGGGTCACCGAGGTCACCGGCATCGATCGCTGGTTCGTCGAGCAGATCGCCGGCATCAACGAGATCGCCGCGACCATCAGCCGCGACTCGGCGGGGATCCTGCGGGCCAAACGTGCGGGTTTCTCCGACGCGCAGCTCGCCGAGGTCCTGGGGACCAAGGAGGACGTGGTCCGCACGTTCCGGCACCGCGCCGGCATCCGGCCGGTCTACAAGACGGTCGACACCTGCGCGGCCGAGTTCGCATCCGCCACGCCCTACCACTACTCGTCCTACGATTCCGAGACTGAGATCGCCGCCGGCGACCGGCCGCGGGTGATTGTTCTGGGTAGCGGGCCGAACCGGATCGGACAGGGCATCGAGTTCGACTACGCCTGCTGCCACGCGGTGATGGCGCTGTCGGCCGCCGGCTACGAGACGATCATGATCAACTGTAACCCGGAGACGGTGTCCACCGACTACGACACCGCCGACCGGCTCTATGTGGAGCCGCTCACCGTCGAGGACGTCCTGGAGGTCGTCCACGCCGAGCGCAGGGCCGGCCCGCTGGTCGGGGTGATCGTTCAGCTTGGCGGTCAGACTCCGCTGGGTATCGCGGCGGCGCTCGCCGCCGCCGACGTCCCGATCGTCGGGACGCCCCCGCGCGCGATCCACATGGCCGAGGACCGCGGCCTGTTCGGGCGGGTGCTCGCCCGGGCCGGGCTGCCCTCACCGCCGCACGGGGTCGCGACGTCCTATGCCGAGGCCCGGACGGTGGCGGAGCGGATCGGCTATCCGGTCCTGGTACGGCCGTCCTACGTACTCGGCGGGCGCGGGATGGAGATCGTTTACGACGACCAGATGCTGCGGACCTACATCGAGCGGGCGACCGAGATCTCCCCTGAGCATCCGGTGCTGGTCGACCGGTTCCTCGACGACGCCGTGGAGATCGACGTGGACGCCATCTACGACGGCACCGAGCTGTACCTCGGTGGCGTGATGGAGCACATCGAGGAGGCGGGGGTCCACTCCGGGGACTCGGCCTGCGCGCTGCCACCGATCACGCTGGGCCGCGCCGACCTGGAGCGGATCCGCGAGTCCACCCGGCTGATCGCGCAGGGGGTCGGGGTGCGGGGTCTGCTCAACGTCCAGTACGCGCTGCAGTCCGACGTCCTGTACGTCCTGGAGGCCAACCCGCGGGCATCACGCACCGTGCCGTTCGTGTCGAAGGCGACGGCGGTGCCGCTGGCAAAGGCCGCGGCCCGGGTGATGGTCGGCGCGACCATCACCCAGCTGCGCGCGGAGGGGCTGCTGCCGTCGCACGGCGACGGCGCGACGCTGCCGGTGGACTCCCACATCGCCGTGAAGGAGGCGGTGCTGCCCTTCGGCCGGTTCCGGGACGCCGGCGGGCGCGGGGTGGACACCATACTCGGACCCGAGATGAAGTCCACCGGCGAGGTCATGGGCATCGACGCGGGCTTCGGCACCGCTTATGCCAAGTCGCAGGCGGCGGCGTATGCCTCGCTGCCCACCTACGGCAGGGTGTTCGTCTCGGTGGCCAACCGTGACAAACGTGCGATGATCTTTCCGATCAAGCGGCTCGCGGATCTCGGCTTCGTGATCTATGCCACCGAGGGAACCGCGGAAGTGCTGCGTCGTAACGGAGTGAAGGCGGTTGTGCTCGGAAAGCACTCGACGCCGAGCGCCAATCTGATCGACTGTGTTGAAATGATCACATCGGGTCAGATCGACCTGGTGATCAACACGCCGTGCGGGGTGGGGCCGCGACTGGACGGATACGAGATCCGGACGGCGTGTGTGGTGATCGGGGTGCCCTGCATCACCACGATCCAGGGCGCGGCCGCCTGCGTGCAGGGGATCGAGGCCCTGGTCCGCGGCGAGATCGGCGTGATGCCGTTGCAGAGCTTCCACGCGGACCTGCATGCCGCCTGGGCCGACCGGGATCGGTCCGGTGTACCCGGTGCCACCGGTGGCCCGTGGCGGACCCAGCCCGCCGACGCCCAGCCCCCCGACGCCCAGCCCGCCGACGCCCAGCCCCCCGACTCGCCGCCTACCGACGCGATCGGGGACGTCCACACCGCCCAGGACGTGCATGCCACTGGGGACGAACCGGGGTCGATCGGCCGGGTCACGCCGGCCACGACGCCTGGGCTGGCCGGCTGACGGCCTCACAGGCTGACGGGCTGACGGGGTGACGGGGTGACGGGCTTGCCGGGGACGCGGCTGGCCGCTTGGACGTCGCGGCCGCCGGTGGCGGTCGCGCTGGACGTGCCCGACGGGCCGCAGGCGCTGCGGCTGGCCCGCGCGGTGGCGCCCCACGTCGCCGTGGTCAAGGTCGGATTGGAACTGTTCTACCGCGAGGGGCCGAGGATCGTGACGGCGCTGTGGGAGGCGATCGGGGGCGATCCTGGACCGGGCCCGGCCGAACAGGACAGGATCGGCCTCTTCCTCGACCTCAAGTTGCATGACATCCCCCACACGGTGGCCGGGGGGATGCGTTCCGTGGCCCGTCTCGGTCCCAGGTATGTGACCGTGCATGCCGCGGGGGGCGCGGCGATGGTGCGGGCGGCGGTCGATGCCGCGCCGGATGTCGAGATCGCCGCGGTCACCGTGCTGACGTCCCTGAGCGGTGCCGAGCTCGTCTCGTGCGGGTTTGGCGGGCCGCCGTCCGACGTGGTCCGCCGCCTTGCCGCGCTGGCCGTGGCCGCTGGTGCGCGGGCCGTGGTGTGCAGCCCGCGCGAAGTGTCGGCAGTGCGCGCTGAGGTTGGAAGTGATGTGACACTTATCACTCCGGGAGTCCGGCCGGCGGGCGCGAACGTCGACGATCAGGCGCGTACCGCTACGCCCGCAGCGGCCCTTCGGGCCGGTTCCGACCTTCTGGTGGTGGGGCGTCCGATCATTGCGTCGAGCGATCCGGGGGCCGCCGCGGCTCGGTTTGTGACCGGTACCTGACACCGCCACTGTGCCGCTGACCTGGTGTGACGTCACACAGGCCCCGATTGGGCCATCTCGAGGCGATCTGCCCGGTACGGTAGGTCCTCGAGCGACCGAAAGCAATCAGTAAGGCGCGGGCACCGCGATTCATCCGGACATCCGGGCACGGTCTTGTGGACAATAGTCCGAGGATGTACCCGTGCTACCGACTGGACCGAGACGCCTGTTACTCGCTAGTTTGCGCGGCGCCGCGATCACTCGAAAGAAGGAGGCGTACCCGTGCCCCTGCCGCCCCTGACGCCCGAGCAGAGGGCTGCTGCCCTCGAGAAAGCTGGGTTGGCGCGTAAGCAGCGTGCAGAACTCAAGGAACGGCTCAAGAAGGCGGAAGTCTCACTCGCGTCCGTCCTTGAGAGAGCCGACACCGATGAGGTCATTGGAAAGATGAAGGTGGCCGCTGTTCTCGAATCCCTGCCCGGCGTCGGTCGTGTCCGCGCCACGAAGATCATGGAACGACTCGCGATCAGCGACAGCCGTCGCCTACGAGGTCTTGGTGCCAAACAGCGTGCCGCACTGGTTCAGGAGTTCACGGCATCCTGATCACCACCAGTGTCCGGCAGGTGTGTGCCGCACATCCTCGGCCGTTGTGGGTTGGTGCGGCGTCCCGGTAATGGCGAGAACCTCGCGCCGTCGGGCCGCCGTACCGACTGTTTCTTTGCCTGCGCACAGGAGCTCAGGGTTCTGCCGGGCTTCGGCAGCGCGAAACGTGCCGATCGGTTCGTCTCGCGATCCTATGAGGTTCGTGAGAGTCGCATGACCTTTGGCCGACGTTCAACCGTCCGCAAGTGCCGCTCCGTCGCCGGTGGGACGGAGTCTAGGGTGTGCTGATGCGGCTCACCGTTCTGTCCGGTCCGTCGGGCGTCGGGAAAGGGACTGTCGTCGCCGAGGTACGCCGGCGCCACCCTGAGGTCTGGGTCTCGGTCAGCTGCACCACACGCGCGCCCCGGCCGGGCGAGACCGACGGGGTGGAGTATCGCTTCGTCGATGCTGAGGAGTTCGCGTTGATGGTCAAGACCGGTGAACTTCTGGAGCATGCGATGTTCGCGGGTCACGCGTACGGGACGCCGCGTGCGCCGTTGGAGGCACGGCTGGCCGCGGGGGTACCCTGCTTGCTGGAGATCGAGCTGCAGGGTGCCCGTCAGGTGCGTTCGACCATGTCAGGCGCCCGGTTCGTCTTCCTCGCCCCACCGTCCTGGGAGGAACTGGTCCGCCGGCTGGTCGACCGGGGCACGGAGCCGTCGGAAGTGATCAGGCGTCGGCTCGACCGCGCGCGCATCGAGCTCGCCGCCGAAGCGGAGTTCGACGAGGTCGTGGTCAACGACGACGTGACGACGGCGGCGGCGCGACTGGTGTCCCTGATGGCTGCCAGTTGACGGCTACACGTTGACGGGGATGAGCTGACGGGATGAGCTGACGGCGGCGACCCGGGGGGCTGCGCGCCGACAGGCCGGGGCCTGCTCTACGCTGAAGGGCAATATTGTTGTGAGGCAATATTGTGGTGCGTCGTGGGTTGATCGTGGGTTCGCGGGTTGATCGTGGGTTCGCGCTACACCGGGGCTCATGACGATCCAACCGCTCCCCGTCCGCTCCCGCCAACCCCGAGCATGCTGGCGGCTCACCACGAGCTGACAGCCCCTGTGTTTTCCGGAAGGACACCGTGTCCGGCACTGTCGCGCAGCCCGAAGGCATCACCAACCCGCCGATCGACGAGCTCCTGGAAGCCACCGACTCCAAGTACAGCTTGGTGATCTACGCGGCCAAGCGGGCCCGCCAGATCAACGCCTACTACTCGCAGCTGGGCGAGGGCCTGCTGGAGTACGTCGGACCGCTGGTGGAGACGGCCAGCGCGCAGGAGAAGCCGCTGTCGATCGCATTGCGTGAGATCAACGCCGGCCTGCTGACGCATGAGACCGTCATCGAGCCGCTGCCACCGGTCTCCTGACCGGGCATCGCCCGCTGTGACCGGGTCCGCTGTCGTGATCGTGCTGTCGGGATGACGGGCGAACCGGTCAGGTCGTGCGCGAGTCCGCGACGCCCCCGCATCGTGCTGGGCGTGGCCGGCGGGATCGCGGCCTACAAGGCGGTCGAGGTGCTTCGTCAGCTGACCGAGACCGGGCATGACGTACGGGTCGTGCCGACGGACGCGGCGTTGCGGTTCGTCGGTGAGCCGACCTGGGCCGCGTTGTCGGGCCATCCGGTGTCAACCGAGGTGTGGACCGACGCCGCGCAGGTGGCACACGTACGGCTGGGGCGCGAGGCCGACCTCGTCCTGGTCGTCCCGGCCACGGCGGACCTCCTCGCACGCGCTGCGACCGGACGCTGCGACGACCTGCTGACCGCCACCCTGCTCACGGCGCGCTGTCCGGTCGTGTTCGCGCCGGCGATGCACACCGAGATGTGGGAGCACCCGGCGACCCGGGCCAATGTGGAGACGCTGCGGGCCCGGGGCGCTGTGGTCATCGATCCGGCGGTGGGCCGGCTGACCGGTGCGGACTCCGGGGCCGGCCGACTCCCGGAACCAACGGAGATCGCGTCGGTGGCCCGGGCGGTGCTGACCCGCAACGGGCTCGCACCGGACCTGGCCGGGCGCACGGTCGTGATCAGCGCCGGTGGTACCCGCGAACATCTGGATCCGGTCCGTTTCCTCGGCAACTCCTCCAGCGGCCGGCAGGGCTACGCGCTGGCCAGGGCGGCGCTCGCCCGGGGAGCGCAGGTCGTCGTCGTGGCGGCCAACGTGGCCCTGGCGCAGGTCGCGGGAGCCCGCACCGTCCGCGTGGTGTCCACCGCACAGCTGCGGGCCGCCGTGCACGCGGAGGCGCCCGCGGCCGCCGTGGTCGTCATGGCGGCGGCGGTCGCGGACTTCCGGCCTGTCAACCGGGCGAGCCATAAGATCAAGAAATCGGACGGTGACCCCGAGCCCGTCGCCCTGGTCCGTAATCCGGACGTGCTGACCGAGCTGGTCGCCGCCCGTCGGCCCGGTCAGGTGCTCGTCGGATTTGCCGCGGAGACCGGCGCGCCAGGGGTCGACCTGCTCGACCTCGGCCGGGAGAAGCTCGCCCGCAAGGGAGCGGACCTGCTCGTCGTCAACCAGGTCGGTGACGGCCTCGGTTTCGAGGTCGAGGACAACGCCGCCGTGGTGCTCGGCTCGGACGGCACCGAGACGGTGATCGAACGGACCAGCAAGGATCTTCTTGCGCACCGTGTGCTCGACTTGGTGGTCAGCCGGCTCCCGCCGCTCGATGGCACCGTTATCGCTGTTGCCGACGGTGTCCGTCGGTAGACTGCGCCGGAATCGACTGGATCTCCCAGGGGGTCAGAACGTGGCGACGCGCCTGTTTACGTCCGAGTCCGTTACCGAGGGGCATCCGGACAAGATCGCTGATCAGATCAGCGACTCCATCCTCGATGCAATGATCAAGGATGACCCACACAGCCGGGTCGCGGTCGAGACTCTGATCACCACTGGTCAGGTCCACGTCGCCGGTGAGGTCACCACGGACACCTATGTGGACATCGCCGCCGTCGTCCGGGACCGTGTTCTCGAGATCGGCTACGACTCGTCCAAGAAGGGCTTTGACGGCGCGTCCTGTGGCGTGAGCGTGTCGATCGGCTCGCAGTCGCCCGATATCGCCCAGGGTGTCGACAGCGCCCACGAGACCCGGGTCGGCGGATCCAGCGACGACGAGCTGGACAAGCAGGGCGCCGGCGACCAAGGGCTGATGTTCGGCTTCGCCTGTGACGAGACGCCCGAGCTGATGCCGTTGCCGATCGCTCTGGCGCACCGGCTCGCCCGCAGCCTGGCCGCCGTGCGCAAGGACGGTAAGGTCGGCTACCTGCGTCCGGACGGCAAGACCCAGGTCACGATCGAGTACTCGGCCGGTCGGCCGGTTCGGCTGGACACCGTGGTCGTGTCCACCCAGCACGCGGCCGACATCGACCTTGACACCCTGCTTGCGCCGGACGTCGCCGAATACGTCGTCACCCCGGAGCTGGCCGCACTTGAGATCGCCACCGACGGGTACCGACTGCTGGTGAACCCGACCGGCAGGTTCGAGGTGGGCGGCCCGATGGGAGACGCCGGCCTCACCGGACGCAAGATCATCGTGGACACCTACGGCGGGATGGCCCGGCACGGCGGTGGCGCCTTCTCCGGCAAGGACCCGTCCAAGGTCGACCGCTCGGCCGCGTACGCGATGCGCTGGGTCGCCAAGAACGTCGTCGCCGCCGGGCTCGCCCGCCGCTGCGAGGTCCAGGTGGCCTACGCCATCGGCAAGGCGCAGCCGGTCGGACTGTTCGTCGAGACCTTCGGCACCGGCACAGTGCCCGACGAGCAGATCCAGGATGCCGTGACCTCCGTCTTCGACCTCCGGCCGGCTGCGATCATCCGGGATCTGGATCTGCTGCGGCCCATCTACACCCAGACCGCCGCGTACGGTCACTTCGGCCGCCCAGAGCTCGACTTCACCTGGGAGTCGACCTCGCGCGCAGATCTCCTGGCGACCGCCGTCCGCGGGTAGGGCTGGCCGCGGTCAGGTCGGTGGCTGGGTCCGTGGTCAGCGCCGTGGTCCGGTGCGCGGCCGGGTCTGTCGGATGCACCTGGTACTAAACGAGGTATGCCCGAACGGTCTGACCCCTGCGCCGGGCGGGATGCGCCGGGCGGCGCATCCCGTCCACCGACGAGGGCCGGGTCGGCTCGGCGCCCGGCGCGGTCCACCGGCCTGGGCGCGCCGGAACCGGCTGGCGACCTGCCGGTCGCCAGGGTCGCGGTGGACGTCTCACCCGCCCACCTGGATCGACTGTTTGACTACCTGGTGCCGGCGCAGTGGGCGCAGGCCGCCGTTCCCGGCGCACGGGTCCGGGTCCGCTTCGCCGGTCGGCTCGTCGACGGGTTCATCCTGAGCCGGTGCGAGCGGTCGGACCACACCGGCACGCTCGCGTTCCTGACCCGCGTGGTGTCACCGGAGCCGATCCTCGCGCCCGAGATCGCGGAGCTGGCCCGGGCGGTCGCCGACCGCTACGCCGGAACCCTCACCGACGTGCTCCGCCTCGCCGTCCCGCCCCGGCACGCCCGGGTGGAAAAGGAACCGCCGCCAGCCGCCGA
>NZ_CAUVXO010000088.1:0-3478 GCF_963555865.1 Protofrankia sp. Cr1 | reverse complement strand
TGGCGCCTGGTCGCAGTACCCCCAGGGCGAACGGCTGCTGGGGGACCTGGCCACCGGCGGCAGCCCCCGAGCGGTGTGGTGGGCCCTTCCCGGGCCGTCCTGGCCGGCGATGGTGACCGCTGCCGTGGCCGCCACAGTCCGATCCGACCGGGGTGCGCTGGTCGTCGTGCCCGATCACCGTGACATCGACCGCGTCGTGACCGCGATGCGGGATGTCCCCGGCGCGGCCGGCTGTGTCGCGCTGCGCGCCGACCTCGGCCCGGCCGAACGGTACCGCCGATTCCTGGCCGTCAGCCGCGGGACCGCGCGGGTGGTGGTGGGCACCCGCGCGGCCGTGTTCGCGCCGGTCCGCGACCTCGGCCTGATCATCGTCTGGGACGACGGGGACGATCTGCACGCCGAACCGCGCTCGCCCTACCCGCACACCCGCGACGTCGCCGTGTTGCGGTCCCGGCAGCAGCGCTCGGGTCTGATCATCGGAGGGTGGTCGCCGTCGGCCGACGCGCAGGCCCTGGTTCGGGTCGGCTGGGCCGGCGTGCTGGCCCCGCCGCGGCCGGTGGTACGGGCCGCCGCTGCCCGGGTGGAGGCCACCGGTTCGGATTTCGAAGCGGCCAGGGATCCGGCGGCACGGGCCGCGCGGCTGCCGTCCCTTGCCTGGCGGGCGGCCCACGACGCGCTGGCCGCCGGCACGCCGGTGCTCGTCCAGGTGCCGCGGCGCGGGTACCAGCTTTCGCTGGCCTGCACCGGCTGTCGTCGCCCGGCCCGATGCGGCCACTGCCAGGGTTCGCTCGGGCGTCCGAGCGGCACCGGGCCGCCCACCTGCAACTGGTGCGGCCGCCCCGCGCTCGACCTCTCCAGCCGACCGCCGGCGGGGGCCGCCGGGTGGCGGTGTCCGTCCTGTGGCGACACCCGGTTGCGGGCAACTGTCGTCGGTGACCGGCGGACGGCCGAGGAGCTCGGGCGCGCGTTCCCGGGCGTCGCCGTCCGCACGTCGGGCCGGGACGGCGTGCTGGCGAGCGTCCCGGCCACGCCCGCACTCGTGGTCGCCACTCCAGGCGCCGAGCCGCTCGCCGACGGCGGGTACGGCGCGGTCCTGTTGCTCGACACCTGGGCGTTGCTCGGCCGCGCGGACCTGCGGGCCGCCGAGGAGACCCTGCGACGCTGGTGCGCGGCAGCGGCACTGGCACGGCCCGCCTCCGACGGCGGCCGGATCGTCGTCACCGCCGATGTCGGTCTGGCGGTGGTGCAGGCGCTGACCCGGTGGGACCCGGGCTGGTTCATCCGTCGTGAGCAGGACGAGCGCGCAGCCCTCGGCTTTCCGCCGGCGACCCGGATCGCCGCCGTCGAGGGCGCCGCCGGTCCGGTCGCCGAACTGATCGCAGCCGCGGAGCTCCCGGCCGGCGCCGATGTCCTCGGTCCGGTTCCCCTGGAGACCTGGGGACTTCGGCCTCCGGCGATGCCACCGAACCACGATCGCATCGCCGGTGGCCCGCTAGATGAGGTGGGCAGGCCAGCCGGGCGGGCCGGCGCCGGGCAGTCCGGGGCCGGGCAGCCCGCTGCCGGCGAGGAGCGGCGAGAGCGTGTCCTGGTGCGGGTCCCCAGGGCCCGTGGCCAGCAGCTGGCCGTTGCGCTCAAGGCCGCGCGCGGAGTGCTCGACGCCCGTCGGTCCGCGCCGGTACGGGTCATACTCGACCCGATCACCCTGTTGTGACGGGCGCCGCATCCGGGTCGGCCCGGACGCGTGCGACCATTGTGATGCGCGCGACCATGGTGTTTCCGCCATCGTGCGTTCGTGCTCGCGGCTTCGGTGCTGCGGCGACAGCCCGTAGCATGGATTCTCTTCATGGGTGTGGCGGCACGGCCCCCGCTCTCGACATGTGTAGCCGGAAGGGGTGCGACAGTGACGGTGCGGGAGATCCGACTGCTGGGAGATCCGGTGCTGCGAACGGTGGCCGATCCGGTCACCACTTTTGACAAGGAGCTTCGCCGGCTCGTCGCAGACCTCACCGACACGATGCACGAGGCGGAGGGGGTCGGGCTGGCCGCGCCGCAGCTCGGTGTCTCACTGCGGGTGTTCACCTTTGACGTGGACGGTGAAGTTGGGCACCTGGTCAACCCCGTGCTGGGGCCGTTCAGCGAGGAGATGATGGACGGTGAGGAGGGTTGTCTCTCCCTACCCGGCATCGCGTTCGAGCTGAAACGACCGGACCGGGTGCTGGCCGTCGGCCAGAACGTCCACGGTGATCCTGTCGTGATCGAGGGCAGCGGCCTGATGTCACGCTGCGTCCAACACGAGACCGATCATCTGGACGGGGTGCTGTTCATCGACCGACTGGACCGGATCACAAAGAAGGCGGCGATGAAAGCCATCCGTGAGGCGGAGTGGGCCGGCCAGGCCCCGCCGGTGGTCAAGGCCTCGCCGCATCCGCTGTTCGGGCGCGCCCGCTGATGCGGTTGGTGTTCGCCGGTACGCCGGCCGCCGCGCTGCCGAGCCTGCGCGCCCTGCTCGATTCGCCTCGGCATGAGGTGGTCGCCGTGGTGACGCGTCCTGACCGGCCGGTCGGTCGCGGTCGAAAGGTCGCCCATTCGCCGGTCCGGGCGCTCGCGCAGGAGGCCGCGGTGGATGTGCTGACGCCCGAGCGCCCGCGCGACCCCGCCTTCCTTGCACGCCTCGCCGACATCGCGCCGGAGTGCTGTCCGGTGGTGGCCTATGGGGCGCTGCTCCCGCGGGCTGCCCTCGACATCCCCAAGCATGGCTGGATCAACCTGCATTTCTCACTGCTGCCAGCGTGGCGCGGTGCCGCCCCGGTGCAGCACGCCCTGCTCGCCGGGGACGAGGTGACCGGGGCGTCGGTCTTCCAGATCGAGGAGGACCTTGACACCGGTCCGGTGTACGGGACCCTCACCGAGACCATCGGCGCCCATGACACCGCCGGTGACCTCCTGGAGCGGCTGGCCGCCGCCGGCGCCCGGCTGCTCACGGGGGTGTTGGACGGCATCGACGACGCGTCCGTACACGCCCGACCGCAACCGGGCGAGGGCGTGTCGATCGCGCGCAAGCTGACCGTGGCCGATGTGCGTATCGACTGGTCCGCGCCGGCCTTTCACGTCGACCGGCTGGTCCGGGCGGCCACGCCGGCACCCGGTGCCTGGACGACGTTCCGCGATCATCGGATCAAGCTCGGCCCGGTGCGTCCGCTGTCCACGTCGGACGACCAGACGGCCCCGGCGCAGGTCCAGGTCCAGGCATTCGAGCCCGGACGGATCGTCGTGCGCGCCGGCGACAGCGAGATCGCCGTTGCAACCGGTGGTGGCGTCGTCCTGCTGGGGGATGTGCGTCCCGAGGGGCGCCCGTCCATGACCGCCGGTGCCTGGGCACGTGGGGCCCGGTTGACCGACGGCGAACGATTCGCGTGAACCGGGCTACCACCGCCGGATCCGGCGCGTCGGGCCGCACCGCGTCGGGGTCGGGCCGCAC
>NZ_CAUVXO010000087.1:12573-16028 GCF_963555865.1 Protofrankia sp. Cr1 | reverse complement strand
GAGACCCCGCTCGCGGCCCCGCGACGGCACGCCACGACAGGGCGCGAGCTTGCACTCACCCACCTCGAGTGCTAAACAGGACCTGGCACTCACGAGCTTCGAGTGCCAGGGCTGAGCGGCGAGGCCATCTGGCCGTCCGTCGCGGGCGTCGTCTTGGCCAGGCCATTGAACAGCCATTCCCCTGGGAGGACCCCGACACCATGCCGAAGATCATTGCCTTCGATGAGGAGGCACGGCGCGGCCTGGAGCGCGGCATGAACCAGCTGGCCGACGCCGTAAAGGTCACGCTCGGTCCGAAGGGCCGCAACGTCGTTCTGGAGAAGAAGTGGGGCGTCCCCACGATCACCAACGACGGTGTGAGCATCGCCAAGGAGATCGAGCTCGAGGATCCGTACGAGAAGATCGGTGCGGAGCTCGTCAAGGAAGTCGCGAAGAAGACGAACGACGTCGCGGGTGACGGCACCACCACCGCGACGATTCTCGCCCAGGCGCTGGTCCGTGAGGGTCTGCGCAACGTGGCGGCCGGCGCGAACCCGCTGGGTCTGAAGAAGGGCATCGAGATCGCGGTCGAACGCGTCTCGGAGGAGCTCTCCAAGCAGGCCAAGGAGGTCGAGACCAAGGAGCAGATCGCGTCCACCGCGTCCATCTCCGCGGGCGACCCCGCGATCGGCGCGCTGATCGCCGAGGCGCTGGACAAGGTCGGCAAGGAAGGCGTCGTCACCGTCGAGGAGAGCAACACCTTCGGCCTCGAGCTCGAGCTCACCGAGGGCATGCGCTTCGACAAGGGCTACATCTCGCCGTACTTCGTCACCGACGCCGACCGCCAGGAAGCCGTCCTCGACGACCCGTACGTGCTCATCGTCAACAGCAAGATCGCCGCCGTCAAGGACCTGCTCCCGCTGCTGGAGAAGGTCATGCAGGCCGGCAAGCCGCTGGCGATCATCTCCGAGGACGTCGAGGGCGAGGCCCTGGCCACCCTGGTCGTCAACAAGATCCGCGGTACCTTCAAGAGCGTCGCGGTGAAGGCCCCCGGCTTCGGTGACCGTCGCAAGGCCCTGCTCGGCGACATCGCCATCCTCACCGGTGGCCAGGTCATCTCCGAGGACGTCGGCCTCAAGCTGGAGAGCACCACGATCGACCTGCTCGGCAAGGCCCGCAAGTTCGTCGTCACCAAGGACGAGACCACCATCGTCGAAGGCGCCGGTGACCCCGACCAGATCGCCGGTCGGGTCAGCCAGATCCGCGCCGAGATCGAGAAGTCGGACTCCGACTACGACCGCGAGAAGCTGCAGGAGCGGCTGGCCAAGCTCGCCGGTGGCGTCGCAGTGATCAAGGTCGGTGCCGCGACCGAGGTCGAGCTCAAGGAGAAGAAGCACCGCATCGAGGACGCCGTCTCGAACGCGAAGGCTGCGGTCGAGGAGGGCATCGTCGCCGGCGGTGGCGTCGCGCTGCTCCAGGCGTCGGTCACGGCGTTCGAGAAGCTCGACCTCGCCGGGGACGAGGCCACCGGGGCGAACATCGTCCGGCTGGCCCTCGAGGCGCCGATCAAGCAGATCGCCTATAACAGCGGTCTCGAAGGCGGCGTCGTGGTCGACAAGGTCCGTCACCTGCCCGCCGGCCACGGCCTGAACGCGGCCACCGGCGAGTACGTCGACCTGATCGCCACCGGCATCATCGACCCGGCCAAGGTCACCCGCTCGGCGCTGCAGAACGCCGCGTCGATCGCCGGGCTGTTCCTCACCACCGAAGTCGTCATCGCCGACAAGCCGGAGAAGAACCCGGCCCCGGCGGTTCCCGGCGGCGGCGGGGACATGGACTTCTGAGTCCACGGTTCGCAGTCTGAACTGGTCGTAAGCCAGCCGGTGGCAAACCGGTCGGTGGTAGAACACAAGGGGCGGTCCCGTTTCGGGGCCGTCCCTTTGCCATGGCAGGACGAGTGGGAGTGTGCACAGCATGACTCAGACCATGCCGCCGGCGGGCTGGTATGCCGACCCTTCTGGCAAGCACCCCTTCCGTTACTGGGACGGCAGCCGGTGGACCGACCAGGTAAGTAATACCCAACCCGGGGCACCCGGCGGCGTACCCGTGCAGACCAACTACACGCCGGACCGGATCCAGCGCCAGGTGCAGGGAAACGCGGGCCTCGAACCCGTCCACGGTGGGCAGGGGACGCTCTTCACCGAACCGGTCCTCGTGGTCAACCAGAAGACCAAACTCATCGAGCTGACGAACGAGTACGCCGTGTTCGACCAGTCCGGGAACCAGATCGGATCGGTCGTGGAAGTCGGTCAGAGCACCGTCAAGAAAGCGGTGCGGTTGGTCAGCTCACTCGATCAGTTCTTCACCCACCGCCTTGAGGTCCGCGACAGTGCCGGTGTTCCCCATCTCACCCTGACCCGACCGGCGAAGGTCTTCAAGTCGCGGGTGATCGTATCTCGGCCGGACGGATTCGAGATCGGCACAATCGTCCAGCAGAACGTCTTCGGAAAGATCCGCTTTGCCCTGCAGAGCGCCGGCACCCCCATCGGGATGATCAAAGCAGAGAACTGGCGGGCGTGGAACTTCTCGATCGTCGACCATACCGACACCGAGATTGCCCGGGTGACCAAGACCTGGGAAGGACTGGCCCGGACGCTGTTCACCACGGCCGACAACTATGTCGTGCAGATCCACCGACCCCTTGCCGACCCCCTGCGCAGCCTGGTGGTCGCCTCCGCGCTGACCATCGATACCGCTCTCAAACAGGACTCCCGCGGCCTCGGCTGAGCGCGGGCCACAGACCACAGAATCTGGTCGCCGAGGGTGAAGGTTTCGACAGTCGCAGCTGGAAGCGGCACCATTACTGGCGTGATCCAGCCTGGTTCCGCGCCACGCTCGCGCCGCCCCACCATGGTGCTGCCCACCCCCCCGCTCACCGTCGCAGACCTCGACGAGTTCGGCCTTGAGGATCCGCGCTTCGACCTCATCGACGGGATGTGCCTGGTCCGTGCGTGGCCGACGCCGCTGGAGACCAGGGTGACCAAGCGTCTCGTCCGGCTACTCGTCGAGGTGACCCCCGCGCACATGCGCGTCCACACCCGGGGGGTGAGCCTTCGGATCGAGCCCCGAAGCGAGATCGTTCCCGACATCATCGTCGCGGCGGCGGGCGACGACGACCGTCCCCGCCGCATCACGGACCTGCCCCTGCTGGTCGTGGAGGTCGCCGAGCTCAGCAACCGGCGCTACGACCGGACCCTGAAGTTCGACGTCTATCGCGACCGCGGCGTCCCCAGCTGCTGGCTGGTCGACCCCGACACCCCGGCTATCGACGCCTACGATCTCGTCAACGGAGCCTATGTTCAGGTCGGGTCCGCGACCGGGCAGCAGGAACTCAGCGTGACCAGCCCGGTCGCCTGCACGATCATCCCGGCAACCCTGATCGACCCCCCGCATCCAGAGTGACGCCTCCCGCCGGA
>NZ_CAUVXO010000087.1:7000-11916 GCF_963555865.1 Protofrankia sp. Cr1 | reverse complement strand
GTCGGGTCGGGAATGTCGTCGGCGTCGACAATGGTGTAGGCGTAGCCCTGCTCGGCCAGGAAGCGCTGGCGGTGCGCGGCGTACTCCTGGTCGATGGTGTCCCGGGAGACCACCGTGTAGAAATGCGCGCCGCGGCCGTCCGCCTTGGGGCGCAACACCCGCCCGAGACGCTGCGCCTCCTCCTGGCGTGACCCGAAGGTACCGCTGACCTGGATGGCGACCCCCGCTTCGGGCAGGTCGATCGACACGTTGGCGACCTTTGAAACAACCAGGGTCCGGATCTCCCCACTGCGGAACGCCTCGAACAAACGCTCACGTTCCCGGTTACGGGTCGACCCCTGGATGACCGGGGCACCGAGCAGCTCGCCAAGCTGATCAAGCTGATCAAGGTAGGCACCGATGACGAGCACCCGATCCCCTGCGTGCCGTTCGACCAACCGTTGCACGACCGCACGCTTGCTGTACGCGGTGGCGCACATCCGGTAGCGCTCCTCGGCCTCCGCAACGGCGTAGGCCATCCGCTCGTCCTCGGTGAGGGTCACCCGCACCTCGGTGCACTCGGCCGGGGCGATCCAGCCCTGGGCCTCGATCTCCCGCCACGGCGCGTCGTACCGCTTGGGGCCGATCAGGGAGAAGACGTCGCCCTCCCGACCGTCCTCACGGACCAGCGTGGCGGTCAGACCGAGCCGCCGCCGGGACTGGATGTCGGCGGTCATCCGAAAGACCGGCGCCGGCAGCAGGTGCACCTCGTCGTAGACGATCAGACCCCAGTCGCGGGCGCCGAACAGGTCCAGATGCAGATACTCGCCCTTGCGACGGGCGGTCATCACCTGGTATGTGGCGATCGTGACGGGTCGGATCTCCTTGCGTTCACCCGAGTACTCGCCGATCTCGTCCTCGGTGAGTGATGTCCGCTTCAGCAGCTCCGTACGCCACTGCCGGCCGGCCACCGTGTTGGTGACCAGGATGAGGGTGGTAGTACCGGCATGGGCCATGGCCGCGGCACCGACGATGGTCTTGCCGGCACCGCTGGGCAGCACCACCACGCCCGAACCACCCTCCCAGAACCCCGCCACCGCGCCCTTCTGGTACCCGCGCAGCTCCCAGCCGTCCTGGCGCAGTTCGATCGGGTGTGCCTCGCCGTCGACATACCCGGCGAGGTCCTCGGCCGGCCAGCCAATCTTGAGCAACGCCTGCTTGAGCCGTCCCCGCTCGGACGGGTGCACCGCGACGGTGTCCTCATCCAGACGCTGACCCAGCAGCGGCGCGACCTTCTTGGACCGGACGACCTCGGTGAGCACCGCGCGGTCGACGGTCCGCAGGACCAGGCCTCGCTCCGGGTCGTTCTCCAGCCGTAGCCGACCGTAACGGTCCATGGTGTCGGCGACGTCGACCAGCAACGCGTGCGGGACCGCGTAACGGGAGAAGCGGACGAGTGCGTCAACGACCTGTTCGGCGTCGTGACCGGCAGCCCGGGCATTCCAGAGCGCCAGCGGCGTGACCCGGTAGGTGTGGACGTGCTCGGGGGAGCGTTCCAGCTCCGCGAACGGGGCGATCGCGGCCCGCGCCTCGCCAGCCAGCGGATGGTCGACTTCCAGCAACAGGGTCTTGTCAGACTGGACGATCAACGGTCCATCGGCCACTTCTCACCGTCCTCTCACGATTCCTCGCGGCCTCTGGACGCGCAATGAAGGCCATGATCGCACACCCTGAGATTCCATCGGGTCGCGCAGCGATCTGCCACCTACCGACCTGCGGCGACATTCGTCGGCCGTACCAACCCGGATCGAACCAGTCTGCCGATTCTCGCATATTCGCCGCAGGCCGCGACGGATGCCCCGCGAGGTACCGGCCATCGAACCGGTTACCGTCATGGCAGGTCGGCAACGTCCTCCGGATCCACGAATTCAGGGTATTGCTGGTCCGGTACGGACATCGGCCCAACAGCGCCTGTGCCTGTGCCTGTGCCGGCGCTCGCAAGGGCACCGGCCAGGTCGCCACCGGTAGTGCCCGGCATTGCGCCCGCGACACCCAACTCATACGACCAGTCGTAACCGGCGGCCCCACCGGCCGGGAGCACATCTTCGACATCCAGCACGCCGGTGACACGGTGCAACGCGAAGCGCCGGGTCGCCGCAGCACGCTCATCCCACGCGGTCACCCAGCCCCCGTCAACAATCATCGGACGAACAATATGTTCACTAGACTTTCCCTGCTGGTCAACATACCCGAGCAGTATGCGCCGGCCGCTGCGTGCCGCTCCCTGCAGGCTCAGCAACATCAGCGGAGCTGATCGCAGCATCCCGTCGGACACGGAGCCGATCGCAGCGCTGGCTGCCCGGGCCGCCCGGGCGCTGTCGTCCCCCCGACGGATCATCCGCACCACGCCCCGGACCTGCTCGTTGCGGGCACCCGCGGCGTCCGCGGTGCTCGGGCGCGGACGGCCGGGCGTTCTGTGCACCTCCGGTCGGCTCAGTACCACGCGTCCGTCCGGTCCTTCACCGACCGGGGCGAACCCCGCCGCGCGCAGGCCCTCCAGCAACTTGGGCATGGGTAGCGATGAATCACCACGGTGGGCGCTACCCGCCGCAGCCCGAGGGCCTGGGTCCGCCGCGACGCGACCACCTCAGAGAGCACCGCGGTGTCGTCGCAGCGCAGATAGGCCGCAGCCGGCCCCGCCCGCAACCGGCCGTGACGACGGGCGACGTCATCCACGAGGTAGTCCAGCGCCTGCGGGACGTCCCCGCGGGCGACGCGGGCAAGAAAGTCGCGGATGTCCTCGGCGACCCGACCGGCGTCCAGAGCACGCCGCAGGGACGCCTCGGAGAACCGGAAGACCGTTGCCGCGCCGGACGACTCGACATCGGCCATCTGGGCGAGCTCCGCGGCGATCTCCGGCACCAGGGGACCTGGCGCCACCGCGGTGAGGTCGGCCTGTACCAGCAGTTCACTGACGGGCTCAGGCAACATCGGACTGAGCGCGGCAGCGAGGTCGAAGCGGCGGGCGCCGTCCGCGTCAGTCGCCTCGCCACCGACCAGCGCCCGCCCGGCCGCTGACAGCGCGCCGCGTCCGGTGACACCCAGCAGATCCGCCTCGGCGAACGTCCAGTCGACCATCCGGTCCAGCAACGGCCCACCCCGGCGGGGTAGCCGCCACGCAAGCAGTGCGCGCACCGACTCGGATGTCGGCGCAAGGCCCGCCGGAGCTGCCGCGAAGGCGTCGAGCACGAGGCGGCGCAGCTCCGGCGCGCTCTGGCGGCGCAGCTCCATGGAGAGCGCGGCAACCTGACGGCCCTTGTCGTCGCGCTCCCCCACCAGACCGGGCACCTGGGGGGAGCCCAGCCACGCCTGGACCAACGTGGCCCAGCGCATCGCGGGGGTCTCCACGCACCACCGGTCGTAGGCGGTCGTTGGCATAATCATGACATCCGTGCCGGGAGCGTTGTCGACCAGCCCCGCCGCATAGGCGATTTCGATCACCAGCGCCGCGGCCGGTTCGGCGACGTCGAGAAGCTTCGCTGCCGCGCGGAAGTCCCGGACACTCAGACCGCCCGTGCGCAACGGGATGGGCGGGGTTGCACCCCAGGCTTCCAACAGCGCCGTCACCAGACGAATCATTGTGTCAGCGGCGAGGGCGGCCGCGCCGTCAACCTGGCCACGATCAATAGTCTTGCCGGTGAGCGCAGGCGGTTCACGATGCAACGTCCCGGCCGGACGGTCACCACGCAGGGTAAGCCCGACCTCCCGGGGAAGCTCAACCATGGTCTCCTCGACGCCGACCAGCAGACCCCGAGCAAGCAGTTGCTCCACGGGTGTGCGGGCGTCAGACGCATGGAGCAGCCGTCTCGCGTCGCCCGTGTGCCCGAGCGCCGGCCCGGCGGCAAGCCGATCAAGGAGCTGACGGGCCCGCGGACCGCACTCCTGGACGAGGGTCGCCACCCGCTCCGGCGCGGCCAGTGCAGCGCTGAGCTCGTCGAGGAAAGAGCCGCGCACGGCTCCATCGCGATCACGTTGGGCAGTGACCCCGATCGCCAGCGCGAGCCGGGCGAGATGGGTGTGCCGGTGCCCGGACAGGCAGGCACGTAACGGCCGACCTAGACCGAGTGGACGCTCACCGACAAGGTCGCGGACCATTGCGACAAGCCGGATGGCACTGTCATCCCCCCAGATCAGTGCACGTTCACGCAATGTCGCCACGGGCACTGCCACATCCGAGGCCCCGCAGAACCTGACGAGGTCCTCGGCACTCACCGGCGATGGAAGCAGCGTCAACGCCTCGCAGACCTCAAGGGTGAACGTGTCAAGCCGCTCAAGCGCGCGGGTCACGCTCACGCGGATTTCCAGGCGGGCGGCGAGGATGTCGAAGTCGGGCGGCGGCGGCGTGGCCAGATCCGGACGCAGAGCGAGCAGCCGGGTGAGCGCGTCGTCCGAAAGGCCCCGCAACCACCCGGCCAGGGTGGAGGAGACGTCAGGGCCGTCCGCCGGCATGGGCACCCTCACAACGGTAGCCGGCCAGGTGCAGGGTCCGGCACGCCCTACCGCCTGTCGTGGTCAGATTCGTCGACCACCGGTGGGGAAACCCGTGGGGAAAACAAGCCGACACCGACCTCGGCCGTGCCCACCTGATCGAGAACCCAGCCACCGCTGACATCGAACCGGAGCACGGCCACCGCCGGATCAAGATCAAGTTCGCGTGGAAGGAGCGCTGCGAAGGCCCAGTCCGGCGGGCCGGTCGAAATTATGATCGAGGTCACCTGCAGCCGGCCCGCTGGGACGAGCGCGACCAGCGGGCTCGCGAAGACCGCCCTGGCAATCGCGTCGATCTCGTCCGCTGTCGGCGCCCGACCGGACGGAACGGGAAATACGTTGCGGTCGAACACGGCGGCGGCGGGGACCCGAGCGGAACCGCCAACATC
>NZ_CAUVXO010000087.1:5686-6632 GCF_963555865.1 Protofrankia sp. Cr1 | reverse complement strand
CGGATGACACGTGGACCAGCGCCGTGTCGAGGTGCGGAATGCGGACGCACAGGCTCTCCTGCCGCGAGTGACAGGCTGCGACGATACCCAGCCGACATCACGTGAAGCCGCACGTCCTGTGACAGAGTGCGACAGACCCGTCGATGCAGATTCCACACGGGCGAGCCTCCGAACGCAAGAGTCTGACGCCAAATGCTTGTCGCAACAGTAGAACATAAACCAAAAACCTGGCGCTACACACCTTTTCAGCTGTTCTTCTGTTTCAACCTGATATCGGCTGTATACCGCCGCACGCCATTGCGAGGCCGCAGATCAACGTAACTTCTCCACACCGTCAACCAGAAACGCCAGATGATGATCGCGTGCCCAGGTCCCGACCCGCGACTGTGCAGTTGCAGGCCCCGGCGCCGCGAGCGCCTGTCCGATGGAGAAGCCGACGATCATGAAAACCACGGCAGCGAGCACGGTCAGCACGATCACGGCCGGGCGTCTGCCCGAGGTGCGCCCGCGCGTTCCCGCACCCGCGGACCGCCCCTTGTCCGACGGTGCCCGCGCACTGGCCTGAGCCCTGCCGTCCCGAACCTTGGCGGCCGCAGGCCTGACTGCCTGGGCCGGCCTGACCGGCCGGGAAGCCGTACCGCTGGTCCCACTGCCCGTCTGGGCCCGATCCTCCGTGGCCCGACCGTCCGTGGCCCGCGGACGCCGCGCGGCGACAACTGACCTGTCGTCATCCCCGGGGATCGTGGCGAACTGGTCGGTGGCGCCGATCTCTTCCCGATCAGCCTGTTTTGCCTGATCCGGAAACGGGTTAAAGCCTTCCGTCGGCGGGCCGGTGTAGGGCCTCGGCCCGGTGGCGGTCCCCGCCGCAGCACCTCGCCCAGGCGCGCTGCCCAGCGCACGATCACTTCCCCGTGGGGGGGCAATGCGCAAGCCGGATGCAGCGTCA
>NZ_CAUVXO010000087.1:4924-5415 GCF_963555865.1 Protofrankia sp. Cr1 | reverse complement strand
CCAACCGCAGGCTGCGAGCCGGGAATCAAGGGACGCGGCCCGCTCGGCTCCTGATACTGCGGGTGCGCCGACTCTCCGGGTCGCCACGTCGTGTCATCGTCCCCGGGCGGGACGCCACGCGGATTCACCCACGGGTCGCCTCGATAATCATCTCGTCGGTCGCCCCGGGGCTCGGGGTCTCCTCGGACCACGCGGGCATCCTCCGGTCACACGCGCACGGCAGCGGTTGTGTCGATGTCGTCAGAACAGCGAGATTCAGCGTATCCATAACAGGTTTCAGTGGCACAACACACCCCAGCCCAACACCACATCCGACATGAATTGATCTTCGCCGTGGCCTGGCCGCCCAAAGCAGGAACCCAACCCACCACAGCGGGTTGGGTTCAGTAGGAGGTTGGGGTGAGCAGGGGGTTGACCAGGGAGTTGAGCAGGGAGTTGGGCTCAGCGGGTCCCGGGCAGTGGCCCGTCCGGGACCTCAGAGTCCGCGGGAT
>NZ_CAUVXO010000087.1:0-4466 GCF_963555865.1 Protofrankia sp. Cr1 | reverse complement strand
CCGGGGACGTCGACTGGGGAGATCCGGGAAGCTTTCGACGGCACTGTCCGCGGCGACCTGGCGGGATGAAAGACCCAGGCGCGCATCAGCACAAAGCGTACGATTGTCGCCACCGTACCACTGAGCAACACGGTGATGATCTCGGCTACGACGCCGGACGACGACCAGAACCGGTGCAGCAGCCCGAGCCCACCGGAGGACACCGCCAGTCCGACAACGAACACGACGCCCGACTCGGCGAACTGACGCACCGCCCCGTCGCCGCCGACCTGCCCGAAGGTCAGCCGCCGGTTCGCCCAGGTGTTGGCAACGGCGGTCATGAGCAACGCGACGAAGTTGGCCGCCAGCGGCGACGTTCCGATCTCCCGGAGCATCGCGTAGGCAAGGACGTATGCCAGGGTCGAACACAGCCCGATCGCCGCGAACGTCCGGAGCTGACGGCCCATTCCGCCGGGCAGCCGGGCCGCACGCACCTGCGGTGGCAGATCCACGCCGACCCGCCCCGCGATGATCCGACGGGCGACCCGGATCATTCCGCGAATGTCCTCCATCGCCGTCGCCACGACATCGACCCGGGAGTCCGGGTCGTCCGTCCAGTCGACCGCAACCTCATGAATACGGAGACCGTTACGTTCGGCGAGCAGCAGCAGCTCGGTGTCGAAGAACCAGTGGTTGTTCTCGATCGCGGGCAGGAGGGCACGGGCCACGTCGGCCCGGACCGCCTTGAAGCCGCACTGGGCGTCCCGGAAGGACGTCCGGAAGGTGACCCTCAGCATCCAGTTGTAACAACGAGAGATGATCTCCCGTTTCGGTCCACGAACGACCCTGGACCCGCGAACCAGCCGAGAACCGATCGCGACGTCCGAATGGCCCGAAAGCAGCGGCGCGACCAACGGCAACAGTGCCTCAAGCCCGCTGGAGAGATCCACGTCCATATATGCGACGACATCGGCGTCCGACGCCGACCAGACGGCCCGCAACGCCCGGCCGCGGCCCTTGGCCTCCAGCCGTGTCACCCGGACCCGACTCAGGTCGGCGGCCAACTGCCAGGCGATCGCGGGCGTGGCGTCGGTACTCGCGTTGTCTGCGATCGTGATACGCCAGTCAAAGGGAAAACGGCGGGTCAGGAAGTCATGCAGTCGCCGGATGCTGTCGGCAAGGGTCGTCTGCTCGTTGTAGACCGGGACCACCACCTCGACGACAGGTTGCGGTCGCCATTGAGCTGGTAGCGTCACGGTGGTCGGCGCCGCGACGGCCCTCGGGAGTGCCACGACGGGATTCACGAGCACCCCGGTCTGCCCGCTCCCACCGCCAGGCATCGGCGCCACAGTGCCCGGTGCAGCCCGTGATGGTTCGCAGTCGCGGCGGCCCCGCAGACGCTTCGGCAGCTTCACCTCTCCAAGGGTTGGGGAAGGCATTGAGGACAGCCTGAAGTAGACCTGAGAAGCTACTGAGAGCACCTTCGCGGACGCCCTCCCATACCGCGTGACAGCCACCCGGGGACGGTGGCCCGATCACTGGCGTGTCGTCACAGTCTGTAAATCAGGCGACCCGACTGCCACAGCGGTCACGACGTTCGCCATCGTGTGACGGGACAGGTCAGCGGGTTGGGCACTCGGGCAGTTGGATGGTCGGACAGGGAGCGGGTTGACGTGCTTCACGCACTTCCCCATGGGTGCCAACATGGTGGACCCCGCGGTCGCCGTTGTCGCCGCCGCTGCATTCACCGTCGCAGTGCCATCACGGCTCGCCGCATCGATCGCCGACCCACTCGCCGACGGCCGGGCCCGTTGACCGTGACCAGAATGGCCACGCTGGGACCTACGCTCCCGGACGCCGTGCCTCAGCCGACTGTTGGTCGCATTTCAGTCTTCACTCAGCTTGTGAGGGGAAGGTTTCTACCATGAGCACGCGGCCCCCCTTCACCTCCCCGGACGGACGTCCTTCGGACTCGCGGGCACCCGACGCCGGTGGCAACGACCGCCAGTCCGGGCCGGATGCCCCGGTCTGGGCGGCGCCGGATGCCGAGCCATACCCACCCACCCACCGGCCCGCGGTGCAGGCACCGGCGGGTCCAGCAGCCCCGGGTGCGGCAGACCCCCGGACGCCCCCCGAGTGGGGCTCAGCCGACGGGTCCGGCCGGACCTGGTGGGGAACACCCTGGAGCGCACCCAGTGCGAGCGGTTCCGACGACACGACGACCGCAGCCGCCTCGGGCGGCGCCGGCTCCGGCTACCCAGGAGGCTCCGGCTCCGGGGCGGCGTCGAACTCAGGGCTGGCGTCGAGCTCAGGGCCGACACCACCGTTCGGGTCGACACCGTTCGGGTCGACACCGTTCGGGCCGACACCACCGCCGTCCGGTCCGTATTACGGCCCCCCGCAGACCGTCGGGCAACCGGCCCCGCCGCCGCCGCCGCGACGCAGGCGGCTCGCCGCCGCCGCGATCGCGCTCGCGCTGGTCTGCGCCGGGGTGGGCGGCGGCGTCGGCGCTCTGGTCGCAGGCGGCAACGACGGGACGACCGTGGTGTCCTCCGCCGGCCTGCAGCGTGGCACCAGCACTGCGGGAACCTCACCAGCCGCATCCGGCACGGTGTCAGCCGCCGCGCAGACCATCCTGCCGAGCGTGGTCACGATTGCCGCCACATCGAGAAACCAGGCGAGCACCGGCTCCGGGGTGATCATTCGTCAGGACGGCTACATTCTGACCAACAACCACGTGGTAACCGACGCCGCACAGGGTGGTTCCCTGAAGGTGACCACGCAGGACGGCAAGGACTTCACCGCAAAGATCGTCGGAACCGATCCGACCTCCGACCTCGCGGTGGTCAAAATTGACGCAACCGGGTTGAAGGCGGCAACCTTCGGCGACTCCGACGCGCTCTCGGTCGGCGAACTGGTGGTCGCGGTCGGCAGCCCGCTCGGACTCAGCGGCACCGTCACGTCAGGGATCGTGAGCGCCATGCACCGGCCGGTGCGCACCGGCGACACCAACGTCCAGGACAGCAACGCCGTCCTGGACGCCATCCAGACCGACGCTCCGATCAACCCCGGCAACTCCGGCGGCCCGCTCGTCAACAGCAAGGGCGAACTGATCGGCATCAACTCGGCCATTGCAACGGTGGGCTCGAGCAGTGGCGGGTTCGGCAGCCAGCAGGAACAGCAGGCCGGCAACATCGGTGTCGGGTTCGCGATCCCATCCAACTATGCCCAGTCCATCGCCGGTGAACTGATCAGCAAGGGGGCCGCGGTACACCCGTATCTCGGTGTGAACGCCTCAACCGCCGGAGCAAGCCAGACCGACCCGAACGGTGACGGAAGCGGCGCCACCATCCAGAATCTGGTCGGCAACGGACCCGCCCAGCAGGCCGGACTTCAGGACGGCGACGTCATCACCAAGCTGGGAGACCGCCGGATCACCAGCGTTGACGGGCTCATCGCGGCAGTCCGGTCCCAGCCGATCGGCAGCAAGGTGACCATCACCTACACCCGCGGCGGCCAGCCACATACCGCGGAGGTCATCCTGACTCAGCAGCCACCGTCCTGATCGCCCACGGCTCCGCGGCAGCCACAACCAAGCCATGATCAAACAATCGTCGGCCTGACGGGTCCAGCATGTGACAGCAAAGTTTTCCCGACGTTCCCCTCATGGCATGGCCGGAACCATCTAACGTAGCGAGCGATGCCGGTGTCGCTCCGTCCGCGCCAGGACACCGTCATGACTCATCCCGCCAATGGGGGATACGGGAGAATGCACTGATGACTGGCGGTATCCGCCGTACCAACCCGGAGGGGGCAGCCGCGACCGGTTTACGCCCCAGGCACGCTGTGTCGGCCCCTGCCGACCGGCGCTCGGGCGAGCGGCCTGACGGACCGCGGCCGCGAACCCCCGAGTCGGACATCGACCTCGTCATGCGGATCCGGCGCGGTGAGCGGGATGCTTTCGACGCCGTCTACCAGCACTATGCCGACGACGTCTTCTCGATGTGCCTGCTCATCCTGGGGGAGGCCGAGGTCGCCCAGGCAGCTGCGGGCACGGCGTTCGCCCTGGTGGCCCGAACGCGGCTGGCCACCCTCGGCGATGCCACCCGGCTGCGCTCATGGTTACTGGAGCTGGCCCGCGGCAGCGCTTTGGCGTGGTCCGGCTCGCCCCAGGCCCGCCGTGGCCCGATACAGCACGCGGTGGCGCCCGAGGAGATGCTCGCGAAGGTTCGGATCACTCCGGCGCCCGCACGGCTGCGGGAAGGACTCGTCCGCACCTTCGACCGCGCCGCGACGGCTGCCGACGGCACCACCTCGTCGTCCCGAGCGCAGGCACCAGTGCCAGCTCAGCCATCGGTGCCAGCTCAGACATCGGTGCCGGACGTACCCGCGGGCACCGCGAGCAGCGGAGCGGGTGACCCCGACGACACGCCGACGGCCGTTGTGCTCCCCGCCACCCGTCCCGGTGGAAGCTCCCCCAAGCCGGA
>NZ_CAUVXO010000086.1:14546-15962 GCF_963555865.1 Protofrankia sp. Cr1 | reverse complement strand
TCTGTGCTGTCCGACCGCGGGTGCGGCGACGGTACGCTACCGCTGGGACAAGATAAAGGTCGCGTCCCTTGACCCCGTTCCGCCCGCCAGCTGGTCGGCTCCCGTAAGCCGCCGAGCGGTGAACAGCACGGGATAACGAGTCACGGGCTAGCGATACGGGATCCAGGAAAGCTCGGCTCTCCTCCGCTCTACCACGGCGATCTGCGTCGTGTGCTGGCAGCAACGTGGGCATGACGCGCTCCTCCTCAGCGCACCCATATCGTGACCTACCGGACCTGCTCCCGGCTTGAGGCATTCAGCGCTGTCCCCCCTCTTCACAGAAACGGGCGTCGAACCGGGCGAACCGTCCAACACCTGGCCACGCGGTACTTGTTCGGCCCGGTCGATCAGCTCAGCTCACAGGAGCTCCACCTCGTCGTGGAGTGTCCCTGCGGAGAGGTCGGATCCCGTCGTCGACAAGCCATTTCGCCGTGACGGTGATCGCCTCGTCCTCGCGTTCTCGGGTGTCAAAACCGTGATCCGAACCCGGGACGGTGTGGAAGTCGGTGTCGGGTCTGGCGTCAGCCGCCTGCTGTGCAATCTCGTACGAGACCGCCGTGTCCCGGTCGCCGTGCACCACGAGGGTCGGGACAGCACTCGCCATCAGGAAGTCCAGCGGCCGGTAGTGATGAAACTCCTCGAACATCACCCTGCCGACCTCGAACTCCCCGTCGAGCACCAGGAACCCCTGAACGGACAACAGCTTCTGTTGATCCGGGCTGAAGTTCTCCCTTCCCCACGGCAGTTCCGGTCTCAGGAACGTCCGCCACAGATCGAGTACCGGGTTCCACAGGACAAGGCTGTTGATGCGGTCGGTCAACCAGGGCAGCGAGATGGACGCCGACACCGCCCCGAAGCTCGACGCCACGATCGACAGACGACCGGAAGACCGCGCCTCCACGTACTCGACCGCAGCCTGAAGATCGAGCAACTCACCGGCGATCGTCGCGCCACGCTGGGTCCCCCCGCTACCCCCATGACCACGGAAGGAGAACCGGAGAACATGGAAGCCGGCGCTCGCGAGACGATCGGCGAGTCGTACGAACATCCCACCCTCGGTCATGTTCGCATTGATTCCATGCATCTGGATGACCACTCCCCGGCTTTCCCCGCCGGTGGCTGGATGCACCGCGGCCTCCAGCCGCACTCCGTCGATGGACGTCAGCTCCACCCGCTGCATCTCCCGCTGCTCCCGTTCCCGGCCTCTGGCGACAGCCAGTGCTCCTCACGTGACCAGCATGGACGCACCGTCCCGCCGATGATCCGCTGAGGGCTCCTGGCCCCACGGTCAGCTCGGCTCCGTCGCCTGCTCACGAGCAGGTTGAGCGGTGTTCAGCGCCCTACTTGGCAGGTCCGGTGGGAGCGAGGCGGGGGGAT
>NZ_CAUVXO010000086.1:8287-13997 GCF_963555865.1 Protofrankia sp. Cr1 | reverse complement strand
GCCTGCTGGAGCCTTTCCGCGACCAGGAAGGCCAGCTCAAGCGCCTGGCCGGTGTTCAGCCGGGGATCGCATGCGGTCTCGTACCGACCGGCGAGATCGGCCTCACTGATCTGTTCGCCGCCGCCGAGGCACTCCGTCACGTTGTCACCGGTCAACTCGATGTGCACACCGCCGGGATGGGTACCCAGCGACCTGTGCACCTCAAAGAAGCCGAACACCTCGTCGAGGACGTCGTCGAAGTGCCGGGTCTTGACCCCGTTCACATCGCGGGTGTTGCCGTGCATGGGGTCGCACGACCACACCACGGGATGGCCGGCGGAGTTGACCTTCTCGACGATCGCGGGGAGCACCTCGCGGACGCGTCCCGCGCCCATCCGGGTGATGACCGTGAACCGGCCCGGGATGTGCTCGGGGTCGAGCCGATCGACCAACGCCAGGACGTCGTCCGGGGACGCGTTCGGACCCACCTTGCACCCGATGGGATTGCCGACCCGCGACATCAGGTCCACATGCGCACCGTCGAGATCACGGGTACGTTCGCCGATCCAGAGCATGTGTGCGGACACGTCGTAGACCGCGCCGGTCGCATCCTCCGTCCGGGTCAGGGCGCGCTCGTAGTCCAGCAACAGTGCCTCGTGGCTGGTGAACAGCTCGACGCCGTGCAGATTGGACGTGCGTTCGAGGTCGATGCCGCAGGCGGCCATGAACGACAACGCCCGTTCGATGTCGGTCGCCATGATCTCGTACCGACGCCCGGCCGCCGAGTCCCGCACGAACGTCTTGTTCCACTCGTGCACCTTCGACAGGTCAGCGAACCCACCGGTGGCGAAGGACCGGACGAGGTTCAGCGCGACCGCGCTGGCATGGTAGGCGTCCACCAGCCGGCCGGGGTCGGGCCGGCGGGCCACCGCCGTCGCGGCGATGTCGTTGACCGCATCGCCGCGGTAGGACGGCAGCCCCGTGCTCGCCTCGATGTCGGCTGACCGCGGCTTGGCATACTGGCCGGCTATCCGGGCGACCTTCACCACCGGCACGCTTGCCCCATAGGTGAGCACGACCGCCATCTGCAGCAGCGTTTTCACCTTGTCGCGAATTTTGTCGGCGGTGTTCGCGGCAAAGGTCTCGGCGCAGTCCCCACCCTGGAGCAGAAACGCCTCGCCCCGGGCAACCGACCCCAGCCGTTCGGTCAGAACCCGAATTTCCGGCGCGGTGACCAACGGCGGGAGGGCCGCCAATCGGTCGCGGGCCGCAGTCAGCTCCGCAGGGTCGGGCCAGTTCGGCTGTTGCTTGACCGGCAGGGTCCGCCAGACATCCAATTCGTCCACGGTAGTATAGGTTACGGTGTGACGGTCGGGTCGGGTCGGATCTCAACCATGTCATCCTCGCGGACCTGTCACCGGCACAGACCTGTCACCGGCTCAGGCCTGTTACTGGCTCAGCCGAAGAACACCTCCGCTTCGGTGTAGAGCTCCTCCGGTACGAGCTTGAGCTCACGGGTCGCCTCCGCCAGCGGTACCCGGTCGATCCGGGTTCCGTGCAGGGCCACCATCGTGCCCCAGTCACCGTCGTGTGCCGCATCGACGGCATGCAGACCGAAGCGGGTCGCAAGCCACCGGTCGAACGCCGTCGGCGTGCCGCCCCGCTGGACATGGCCGAGCACGGTCGCGCGGGACTCCCGCCCGGTCCGGCCACGGATCTCCGTCTCCAACACGGACGCGATTCCCTGCAGCCGGACATGCCCGAAGGCGTCCAGCTCCCCTTCCTTGACCACCAGGCTGCCGGCCACCGGACTCGCTCCCTCAGCCACCACGATGATCGGCGCGTAGTGCGAGGCGAAGCGGTGTTCGACGAAGGCACAAACCTTGTCGATGTCGAAGGGTCGTTCCGGAATGAGGATCACGTTGGCGCCCGCCGCCATTCCGCTGTGCAGGGCGATCCAACCGGCATGCCTGCCCATGACCTCGACGATGAGGACGCGATGATGGCTTTCGGCGGTGGTGTGCAGGCGGTCGATGGCCTCCATCGCGATGTTGACCGCCGTGTCGAACCCGAAGGTGTAGTCGGTGGCCGACAGGTCGTTGTCGATGGTTTTGGGAACCCCGATAATCGGGATTCCTTCGGTGTGGAGCCGGGCGGCGACGCCGAGGGTGTCCTCGCCCCCGATGGCGATGAGGGCGTCGATCCCCAGGTCGTCAATAGTTTTCCGGATGCGGGCGACGCCGTCGTCCACCTTGTAGGGGTTTGTACGACTGGAACCGAGAATCGTCCCACCGCGCGGAAGAATGCCGCGGACCGCGTCGACGCCGAGCGGCACCGCGGCATTTTCCAAGGGACCACGCCAGCCGTCCCGAAAACCTATGAACGAATGTCCATAGATATCTACTCCTTTACGGATGACTGCCCGTATGACCGCATTCAGCCCTGGGCAGTCCCCACCGCCTGTCAGCACGCCGATCCGCACGACCGCACCTCTTCTTCGCCGCCTGGACGCCCCGTTTCGGGCTCGTCAGAGCGGAGCGTAGTCGCAGCGAAGCGGTGCAGAAATACATCTGACAGCGTGGCGCGGCCGGAGGCACCGCGAAAACCTACCCCGCGGCTGCCGGCGACAGTGCTGCCCGCAGCGGTGCCAGCACCCGCCAGCGGGCCAGGTTGTGGCGAGCGTCGGCAAGCGCGTCGTGAGCGTCGTGCGGTGGCCGGGGCAGCGCTGGACGGCCGACCTCCTCCCAGAGCTGGCGCAGGTCGCGGGTGAACCGGGGGAACGGGCGGGGAAGATCCGTCATGGTGCCGAAAAGCTGACAGAGCACAACATGGTCATAAGCGGCATACCAGGCCCACAGCTCCGGCGGCCCGTCGACGCTGAGGAACTCGGCGATGTCCGACTGGATCCGCGACCGCGACCGCCAGGACGGATCCGCCGGCGGCGGCAGCTTGGCCAGGACGTTGCGCTGCACCCACAGCACCGCGAACGCCGGATCGAACTCGGTGGATACGGCGTAGTACTCCCTGGCGCCGTCCTCACTGACGATTCCGATACTCACCAGGTCCAACCAGTGGTGACCCGCCTCGGAACGTTCGATGAACTCGGTGTCATAGAGATATCGGGTGCCCACCCGTCCAGTTTGCCTGGCCACGTCAGCGAAAGCGCTGATCGCTGGAAACGGCCACCCGTCCACCGCGGCCGCGGCGCATTCTCCACCGCAGGCCGCTGAGGACCGACGCCATTCCCGCGGCACCCGCCAGCGGCAGTGCCCAGAGCAGCACGCCGTTGACCCCGTCCTGCGCGCGGCCGGCAGCCTTGTCAGCGACTGGTCCGGCGGTCTCGTCCGTCCGGGCCACGCTGCCGGCCGACTGCCCTGGAGCGGACGCGGTCGTCGACTGCGCAGGTGAGGCCGGGCAGGGGTCACCCGCCGCCGGTGGCACCACCGGCGGTGCCACCGCCGGTGCCTGCTCGGCGGTGGCCGGCTCGACCCTGACGTCCACCCGGGAGGCTCTGGCATCGGTGACCAGGCAGACCACGCCCGCGCCCGGGGCGGATACGACCGTCGCCCCACTCGCCCGCACCACGTAACCATCTGGATACACACGTGCCGGCACACGGATCTGGGTCGCGACCCGGCCACCGAAGGTACCGCCCCCCGCCGGCGCCGGTATGTAGGCCAGGGTCAGCAGCCGCCCCGAGGGACTGTAGGTGAAGCCCACCGGCACACCGGCGATGGCGGCCGGGTAGGGCCTGGCGATGGCGGCGAGAGTCACGTCGCTCAGTGGCCGGTCGAAGAACCACCCGATCTGCGTCGTGTCGGCGGCCGACACCAACCGCAGCACAGTCGCGGGATCGCCAGCCGCCCACCCGACGAGGAGCGCCGCCTCGTCGTTGGTCACCACGTTCGCGGTCGGGTCGAACGACGCGGCGCTCTGCCGCCACAGGAGATGGTGCGCATCGGTGGCGCGGACAGCCCCGTTGAGCCCGGGGGAACCCGTCGATGTCGTGAGCTCGAAGCCGACGAGTCCGACGACGTCATGGAACCGGCCAGCCACACGCCGTAAGCCCTCGGCGTAGGCCTCGTCACCAGCCTTCGCAGCCGACGCCGTCGGCACAATCTGGATCATTGCGCGCAGACCCTGGCCGACGACGGCTTCGACAGCGTCGGCGAGCTGGTCGAGCCCGGGGTCGAAACCGTCGGCGGTCACGCGAGCCGGCACGCCCCCTCGACCGGAGGTACCGGCGAACGTCCCGTCAGCCTCCATCCGCACGCCGATACTCACCGCGTTGAAGCCGTCGGCCGCCCACTGCCGCACGGTGGCGGTGTCAACGGTGCCGCCCGGCGGCACCGACGGGCCATGTAGGAACAGCACCCGACCCTCGGGGTCAACGACAAAGCGGCCCGCGCGCAGCACCGTCCCAGCGGGTGGGCCGGCCGAGGCGATCCGGGTCGGAGTCGGGCTCACCGGTGCCGCGGCGCGCGCGGGCTGCGCCAAGGCCCCCGGGAGGGCCGTGACAGCCACCGCCACGACCATGGTCATGGTCATGGTCATGGTCATGGTCATGGTCACGACCGTGCCCCTCACGGCCGACCACCGCGGGGCACCCAGCCTCGCGAAACGCATGCGCTCGGCACACCCGACCAACGGGCGTCCGCCCTTGCGCACGCCCGACGCCCTGGGATCCCCCGATGAGTACACACCGACCATCCTGCCGTGCCCACCGCACCGGGCATCAGCCTGCCTGGCGGGTACCCGTCCCGTCGCCGACGTCGCGGCTGTCGCGGTCGGCGCTCCCACCCTTGACGCGTGCGGTGTGGGGCATCACGGCGGTCGTGTGATCGTGCGTCCGTCCGACGGAATCCGGAGATCCCGAGCCGCCGGCCGCCTCGATCGCAGCCTCGCGCGCGGCGGCGATCTCGACCTTGGCCCGCTGGGCGTACATGTCGACGTACTCCTGGCCCGACAGCACCATGAGCTCATACATGATCTGGTCGGTCATGGATCGAAGCACAAAGCGGTCATCGGCCATTCCCACATACCGGCTGAAGTCAAGAGGGCGCCCGATCCGGATGCCGACGCGCCCGATCCTGGGAATTAGCCTTCCCTGCGGCTGCACCTCGAAAGTACCGATCATCGCGATGGGGATCACCGGAACCTTCGATTCCAGCGCCATCCGGGCAACGCCGATCTTGCCGCGGTAGAGTCGTCCGTCCGGCGATCGGGTGCCCTCCGGATAGATCCCCAACAGCTTGCCGCGTTGCAGCACCTTGACCCCGGTTCGCAGCGCAGCGTCACTCGCGGCCCCGCCGCTGCGGTCGATCGGGAGCTGACCCGCACCGCTGAAGAACAACCGCTTAAGCCACCCCTTGACCCCCGGCGAGGTGAAGTAGTCGCTTTTGGCCAGGAAGGTGACCCGCCGCGGCACCACCAAGGGGAGGAAGAAGTGGTCGGCGAAGGACAGATGATTACCGGCGAGGATGGCGGGACCCCGCTCCGGGATGTTTTCCAGCCCCTCGACCCACGGCCGCCAGAAGAGCCGCAGGAAGGGGGTGAGAAACGCCTTGACGACCCAGTACAACACGTCAGCTCCCGGTGTGGTCGTCCACCAATATCCGCCGGGCACACCCGCACACGGTGGCCGGAATAACCCTATGGACCCCTGCTGGCGGCGTCCACCGACATGCGCCGCGGCACCCAGCCGTGTTGCTGCCGTCACAGCCGCCTCGCA
>NZ_CAUVXO010000086.1:3069-7847 GCF_963555865.1 Protofrankia sp. Cr1 | reverse complement strand
TGGCCTGTGTCTCCCGAGCGTGCGAGCATGCTGCAAGGCTGGTTTGCGCGATGATGACGGAGAAAAACCGCGCGCCCACAGAGGGCGAACGGTCCCACGCATGTGACGAGAGGGCGGAAACCATGGCGAGCGGACCGCAGCGTTCGGTCACACCGGGTGCGGAGCCGTTTGAGCGCGACGGTGGTGGTATCGGCGTGCTACTGATCCACGGATTCACAGGCACACCTCACAGCATGCGCCCATGGGGCGAGTTCCTCGCGCAGGCCGGCCTGACAGTGTCCTGTCCGCTGCTGCCGGGCCATGGCACCCGCTGGCAGGACATGAACGCCACAACCTGGCGGGACTGGTTCGGTGCGGCAGACGCCGCGTTCAATCAGCTCCGGGAACGCTGCAAGACCGTTTTTGTCATGGGATTGTCCATGGGCGGAACGCTGGCCCTGCGCCTCGCGGAGGTGCACGGTCCGGCCGTGGCCGGCGCGGTCACGGTCAACCCGAGCCTCGGTACCGACCGGAGAATTTCAACGATCACCCCACTACTCTCCCGGATCATACCTGGCATACCCGGGGTCGGCAGCGACATCAAAGCTCGCGGTGTGCGGGAGATCGCCTACCAGCGGGTGCCGCTGCGGGCCTACGTCTCCCTGACCGACCTGTGGCGGGTGACGGTACCGGACCTGGGACGCGTCGTGTGCCCCGTGCTGACCTTCCGCAGCCGCGTCGACCACGTCGTCGAAGCCTCGTCCGGACGGATCCTGCTGGCCGGCGCGACATCGTGCGACATCTCCGAACGCGTCCTGGAGGACAGCTATCACGTGGCCACGCTGGACAACGACCGCCAGACGATCTTCGACGAAAGTCTCGCGTTCGTCCAGACCCACGCGGTGCTTGAAAGCCGAAGGCTGGACGATCGTGGTGCCGCCGCGCCCGGGGTTCCGCCCGGATCGCTGTCGGGTTGAGCCATGGCTGACATGACGCCCGGCGATCGAAGAGGGCCCGATCATGGCTCGGGCCGGGATCGGGCACCCGAGCATTCCTCGGATGACGGTTGCGCAGCCAAACGGTCCGCAGACGAACACGCAGCCGGCCAGGGACCGGTTGACGAAGGCGCTGACAAAGAATGCGCTGATGACGCGGGATCTACGGGCAGGGCACAAGCCGGGGCCGACGCTGTGGGCAGTCACGCGATGGAGTGGGACACGGCGTTTGCGGCGCTGGTCGCGGGCCTGACCGACGAGGCGGATACCAGCGACTTCCATCAGGCAACAGGCTCCCGCCAGGAGCCGGACCCCTACGATCCCTCTGATCATTACGAGCCACCGCCACCGCCACCGCCACCGCTGCCGCGGATGCGTCCGGTCACCCGGTGGGCGCTGGGCTCCATCGCGCTCGGCGTCGGGATCCTGCTCGCGCCGGTGGTAGCCGGAATCGAGCACGGTACGAGCCATGACATAGCCGGAGTCATGCTTGTGCTGGGCGGAGTCGTCACACTGGTAGCACAGATGGGGGATCGACCGCCCACCGATTCCGACGACGGCGACGACGGTGCGGTCCTCTAGGGGCTGTCCGATGGATATCGGTCGATCGGACAGGCCCTAGTCCCGGATTCGGATGGACAGACCTCGGCGCCAGGGCCAGGTCACGGAAGGGGTGGCTGCGTGCGGTTCCACGAAACGGTCGAGATTCACGGTCACCTGATGGACACCGGAGTTCTCGCTCGGGTACTCGACGATGTCCTGAGCTACGGAGGCGACTACGAGGTCGAGAGCATCGATCTCGGAAAGAGCCACGACGACGAGTCACACGCGAAGATCATCGTTGGTGCGGACTCGGCGAACCTGCTTTCCCGCATTCTCATGCGCATCCAGGTACACGGCGTCAACAGCGTGAGCCCGGGCGAGGCAGTCCTGCGGCCCGCCGACCGCGACGGCGTGTTCCCCTCGGACTTCTACGCGACCACGAACCTGGAGACCATGGTCCGCATCGGCAGCCAGTGGGTGCCGGTGGAACATCCCGAGATGGACTGCGGCCTGGTCGTCGCCGGCGGGCGGGTGCGGACCGTCCCGGTGTCCGAGGTCCGGGCCGGCGACATGATCGTGTGCGGCGTGGCCGGCGTGAAGGCCGTCCTACCGGTCAGCGACCACTCGACGCGGATGTATGGAACCTTCCAGTCCCTGTCATCGTCAACGACACCGATGTCACCACAACGCCAGGCTCTTCTGGTCCGCACGATCGCCCGCCAGATCCGCGAACTCAAGACCGAGGGTTTCTCGGTGCTGTGGGTCACCGGGCCCGCGGTCGTCCAGGCCGGGGCCACTCCCGCCATGGTTGCACTGGTCGAGGCGGGCTATGTGGACGTGCTGTTCTCCGGAAACGCGTTCGCCACCCTCGACATAGAGGCGGCCCTCTACGGAGAGGCGATCGGCAACGAGTCGACCCGCGGCACTGCGGCCGAACGCGGTCACGAACAGCACATCCGGGCGATCAACACGATCCGGCGCGCCGGTTCGATCACCACGGCGGTTGAGGACGGCATCCTCACGGGCGGGATCATGCATGCGATCGTCAAAGCCGACAAGAAGTTCGTCCTGGTCGGCTCGGTCCGCGATGACGGCCCGCTGCCAGACGTCCACACCGATGTGCTGGCCGGGCAGCGCGCAATGCGCGAGGCCCTGCACGGTGTCGGATTCGCGATGATGATCGCCTCGATGCTGCATTCGGTGGCGACCGGTAACATCCTGCCCGCATCCATCCCGGTGGCCTGTGTGGACATTGACCCGGGCAACGTCGCCACCTTGGTCGACCGTGGATTCGCCCAGGCTGTCGGTGTCGTCACCGACACCGGCCTGTTCCTGGAACAGCTGGCCCAGGAACTGGTCGCCGACTACCGTCCCGTCCCGGGGCGCGACCGTTGACGCAGCACGCCCGGACGGCAGTGTGCCTGGACGGTCCCGGCCGCGACCCCGGGTCCGGGTCCGGGTCCGGGGTCTGCGACGACAAACGATCAGGTTCGGGCCAGGTCGGCCGCGCCGATGATCCCAGCCGGCGGCCCGAGCTCCGCCACGACAATTTCCGCCGCAGGCCGGTGTTCGCGACCTGACAGATTGTAGTAAAACTCCGCCCGGGCCGGGCCGAGCAAAAGATCACCCGCTTCAGCCACGCCGCCACCGACGACAAAACGGCTCGGATCAAGGACGCTGGCAAGGCTGGCAAGCCCGCGGCCCAGCCAGCTGCCGACCTCCTCGAAGCACTTCACCGCGAGAGGGTCGCCCTCCCGGGCGGCCTCGGTGATCGTCGGACCGGTGAGACCCGCCATGTCGCCGTCCGCCAGCTCCAACATCCGCCGGCCGGCCGCAGGCGAAGCCATGACCAACTCATGGGCGGTCCGGAGCAGTGCGCGACCACTCCCATACTGCTCGAAGCAGCCCCTGTTCCCGCAGCCGCACGGCTGACCTCCGGGCACGATCTGCATGTGCCCGATCTCCCCACCGATCCCGAAATGTCCCCGGTGCAGCCTGCCGTCGAGCACGATCCCGCCGCCGATGCCCGTTCCCACGGTGACGCACAACAGGTCGTCGTGACCGCGGCCGGCGCCGAACCGGTACTCCCCCCAGGCCATCGCGTTCGCGTCGTTCTCGACGACCACCGGCAGGCCGGTCCGGGCGCTCACATCGTCCCGCAGCGGCTCGTTACGCCACGCGAGGTTCGGCGCGAACAGGATATGTGACCGCTCGCGGTCGATCCAGCCGGCCGCTCCGATGCCGATCGCCTCCAGCGGCCGGGGCGCGACGGCGACCCGCAGTTCATCAACTGCCGCGACGATCGAGTCGACCACCGCGGCCGGCTCCTTGGTGGGGGTCGGCCAGCGGACCGAAGCCAGGATCGCCCCGGTTGCGTCGACGACGCCCGCGGCAACCTTGGTTCCGCCGACATCCACGCCGACCACCAGGCCGGGCTCCGTTCGGTTCTGCCCCGACGTCGTTGCGGCAATCATTCGACATCGATCCTCTGAACGCGCGACCGGGGCCGCGGTCGCTCGGTGGTGCCTGCCTGCCTGTCTGTCCCATCGTGACCGTCGGCGCCTTCGGTGACGTCCGAAACGGGACCGGCGAGGATTGCCCGCAACGCCGCGGTGAGCGACGTCGCGGCGGCGAACAGATGCGCTGTCACCTCCGGACGGCCCGCGGCCAGCATGGCGACGAGCCGACACACCGGACACACCTGGCACGCCGCGATCGAAACCCCACCAGATCGATTGTCCTGATGGCCGTCCGAAGAACCATTATGGGCGCCACTGCCACATCCACTGCCCGCGACACGATCAGACAACGGTTCACCATCGAGCCCCGCCGCCGCTGCGTCAGGATCACTGCCCACACCGGCGGTACCGCCAGTCGCGTCGGTACCGCCGGTCGCGCGGTGGCCGGCGGTACCGTCGTGCAGCGTCGGGTCGACAAGCATGTCCCGCAGGGCAGCGGCCAACAGGGCAGCTTCCCGCGCCAGCGGCCCGGCCATGTTAGGGGTCATACACGTACCCAAAGGTCTGGATTAGGCACAAAGGAGACTATCAGGAGATCGTCTCGCAGTGCCGCGCCGCGCACGTCACACCGGCGCAGCGCTGAGGGCAGGGTGAACAGCCGCCGCTGGGAGCCGACGGACACCATCAGCTCGTCATCCCCGATCCGGGCAAGATTGATCTCGGATCGATCCACGAACGGCAGACTCAGCGAGAGCGCGAAACCGTCACCTGCGCGCTCGACGCGCAGCGGTCCGCCGTCGCC
>NZ_CAUVXO010000086.1:0-2450 GCF_963555865.1 Protofrankia sp. Cr1 | reverse complement strand
GGTCCACTGGCGGCGGGTCCGCCAGTCCCGAGAACACCCACCGGGTCCAGGCCCGGGTATGCGGCCGCCGCGAAGGCTGCCAGCTCCTCCAGGCCGATCGGCTCACCAGCCCGGTAGGCCGCGCGAAGGACCGGGATCGGTGCGAAGGACCGCTCGACCTCCAGCAGCTGCTCGCGGTGGACGGCCACCCAACCGGCCCGCCAGGCGTCGGCGCCGGCCTGGGTGTGCACCCGGTTGGCCACCACCGCGTCCACGCCGAAGCCGTGCAACGCCAGCGCCGTCAACGCTGCGCGGGTCTGCCCCACCACCACGCTCTCCGGCGTCAGGACAAGCCGGACGCTTGATCGCGACGGGTCCGAGAGAACCTCCCGAACTTCGTTCATGATCTCTCGCAGGCGTGCGGCAGCCTCGATCAGCGGTTCCGTGACAGCGCCTGCCAGCTCGCCACGCCCGAGCAGGCGGGGACCGGGACGCAGCAGGCGGGAAACCCGGCAGTCATCCGGGACCATCCGGCGCAGATACCACGACAGGGTCTCGGGCAGCGTCAGCAGACGCAGCAGCTGCGCGACGGGGCCGGTGTCAACTACGACGACCTCGTAGTCCCCGGACCTGATCTGGTCAAGCAGATGCAACAGCGTGAGCACCTCGGCGGCGCCGGGCAGAACCATCAGCTCACCAACGTCGATCGGTTCGGTTCCCGTCACCTCCCAGAGGCGCCCGAAGTACCCGCGAAGAACCTGCCACTGCTCCTCGAACACCCGCTGAACGTCCACCTGCTGCGCGAACAGGCCGGACTCGATCTCAACGGGAACGTCGGCCAGCGGATGGTCCAGGACAGCCGCAAGGCCTCGCGCCGGATCCGCCGACAGCACCAGGGTCCGGCTGCCGCGTTGAGCCGCCAGCGTTGCCGTTGCCGCGGCGACCGTGGTCGTCCCGACGCCCCCCTTACCGGAAAAGAGCACGCATCGCACGCGCTGTCAGCTCTCGAGGTACTTTTTGAGATCTTTCAGCGCGGCGTCGACCACGCCATTCTGGACCTTGCGCCGGAGTAGACCGGGAATTTTGATCTTAAGTTCGACAGTCAGGTCGTAGACGACCTCGGTCGTGCCATCACCACGATCGCGCAGGGCGTAGCCGCCGTCCTGAGAGATCGTGTTTTGTCCCTCGACGAGCGTCCAGCGCACCGACTCGTCACCCGACCAGGTGTACTCGATGACGAACTCTTCCTTCGCCACCATTGCGTTGATCAGAAAACGGGCCTGGTGCGGGCGACCGTCCGGTCCGACCGCGACGACCTCGGATCGTTCCACCGGCCCTGACCAGGTTGGATACGCAGCGATGTCGGCAATCGCGGCCATCACCTTCACTGGCTCAGCATTGATCGTAACGGTGGCTCGGGCTTGATCCGCCATCGGTGACAGTGCCTCCACAAACTATCCGGGCATGCCCGGCGTCGCTGACATACCGGTTGCCTGACATACCGGTTCTCCAGGTCCCTCGGAGTCTCCCGGAGCCCGGGAACCCCGACGCGGGAAGGGTCATGATCGCACAGTCTTCCGCCCGCTGGAGGCCAGGATAATCATCGTGACCGGTCGTCGAGGCTACCGGATGGCCCGCAGGCCCGTACGGCCGCTACCACTCCAGCACGAACGGCGTCCCCCGGGCGTTGAAATGCCCGACGTTCACGCACCGTGTGCGTCCGATCTCGAGAACCTCCCGGTATGGCTGGTGGACATGCCCGAAAAGCACATACCTGGGCTGGATCTCGTGGATGGCCTCCAGCACCGCCACGCTGCCCCGTTCGTAACGCCGAGCGACCGTGTCGTACACGAGCTCGGGTAGGTGCGGCGGAATGTGGCAGCACAGCACATCCACCACCCCGAGGGCTGCGACCTTCGCGGCATAGACATCATCGTCGATCTCGTAGGGAGTGCGCATCGGAGTACGCAGACCGCCGCCCACGAAGCCGAAACGCAGCCCACCGATCTCGGTCGTCTGGCCGTCCAGGAGCGTGACACCGTCGCGCAGGTAGTCCTGATAAAGATGCGGAAGATCCACATTGCCATAGGTCAGAAAAGTCGGCGTCGGAAAAGCATCGAACATCTGTTCGTACTGCTTGCGGATCGCCCCTTCGATGACCTCCTGGCGATTGTCACCCAACGTCGCCCACAGACCACGAGACCAGTCCCGAGCCTCGTCGAAACGCTGCTCGGTCCGTAACTGAATCATTCGTCCAACCGCCGTCGGACCAAACAGGTCCCCCATTATCCCACGACCGTAATCGCGGTAGTCCACGTAGAGAATGAGATCGCCCAGGCAGACAAAGGCGTCGGCGCCCTTCCCCGCGGCGGCAAGCGCGTCGGCACGCCCATGGACGTCACTGACCACGTGGACCCTCATGCCCGGTCAGTCTAGCCTCGAAGATTCATGTCACGATCACAGATCATTTT
>NZ_CAUVXO010000085.1:10523-15017 GCF_963555865.1 Protofrankia sp. Cr1 | reverse complement strand
CGATGACGGTTCGGTGACCCGCAGCGGTGTGCTGACCCTCGACGATTCCGGCCGGGTGCGGGAACTGTCCCGGATGCTCGCGGGTGTCGAGGAGAGCGCCCTGGCCCGCGGGCACGCCGAGGAACTGCTCGCGAACGCCGCCGCCGACAAGAAGGCCGCAGACCAGGCGCATTGACCAGGAACGGTACCCGATGATATTGATCATCCCCAGAGGGTGCAGACGGGGGCTGCGACGATCCGATCATCGAGGTGGAACAGTCGGGGCCCGGTGTGCAGGACGACGCCGGCCACGAAACGGTCGGCGAGCTCGTCGCGGAGCCACCGCAGGTGCCGGCTCGCCTCCGCGCCGGGTGCGGCGGTGGCCGCCACCTCGATAGCGATCACCCGGTCGGCGCAGAGCTCCGCGAGCAGGTCGATTTCGTGCCGGCCCTGCTCTTGGCGCAGATGATAGAGCCTCGGTCATGATGCGCACACCGCCAATTCCGCCCGTAGCTGCGCCGCGACGAACGTGTCGAGCAACCGCCCCCGCAGGTTTCCGTGGCGCAGCACCGCGTCGACGTCCAGACGCAGGGTGGCACCCACCAGGCCCGCGTCCACCACGTAGGCCAGCCCTCCCGGGTTTGCGGCGTCAGGCAGGTGTCCGGGACTCGGAGTGGTAGGTAGGAACGGTCACTATCACAACCGAAGCCACCTACCCCCACATGCGTGCGCAGGCGATGGGTAGGTGGAAATCGTCATTATCATGACTGAAACCGCCTACCCCTCCGATCTGGGCCCGCGCCGTGCCGACAGCCGGTGCCGGCATCGGTGACCTGCGCGTGAGCAGGCTGGCGTCGGGGAGCTGCACGGACCTGCGGGTCACGTCCAGGCGGCGCCCATCCGGCAGCGGGAGCAGGTCCGCCCCCTGCAGGTGGATGCGGCGCAGCGCCGGCCACAGCGCGGCGGCGTAGCGGCCGGGTTGCGTCAGGGCGGTGCCGCTGGAAGGGAGAGGGTGAACGTGGCGCCGCGACCCACCGCGCCGTCTGCCGTGACCGTCCCGCCGTGGTTTGCCACGATCTCCTGGACGAGTGCCAGGCCAAGACCGAACCGGCGCCGGTCACCGATCTGCTGGCCACGATGGAAGCGGGCGAAGAGGTCTTCGGCCGCGGCCGGGTCGAGGCCTTGCCCGGTGTCTGTGATCCGTAATGTGATATAGCCACCCGGGTCTCCCACAGTGATGGTTACCGTGACCGATCCACCGCTGGGGGTGTGACCGAGTGCGTTGTCCACCAACGCGGAGACCGCCCGGCGCAGCGCCGGCTCGGCGCCGAGAATGACTGCGGGACGACCGTCCCCAGCCGGGTTGGCGGCCTTGGCCGGCGTCGTCCCACCGGGGGAAATGTCGCCAGGGGGAGTGTCGGCGAGCTCGACGGTGAGCGTGACGGCGAGTTCCGCGGCGTACGCCTGCGCGGCTGCGGCGACATCCCACGCGACCCGGCCCAGGTCCACCCGGGTCCGCTGGCCGGGGTTGTGCGCGAGTTCGGCGGACACCAGCAGATCCTCGATGACGTCCGCCAGCCGGCGGCTGTCCGCGACGATCTCACCTGCCTCGGCGGCGAGCGCGGGCACACCCGCCTTACCCGCGGTGCGTTCGAACACCTGCGCACGGGTGTGGAGCAGCGTGAGCGGGGTCCGCAGTTCGTGCGCGGCATCGGCGACGAACTGACGTTGGCGGTCGAGTGCCTCCCGCAGCGGCGCGATCGCACGGCGCCCGACCACGACGCTGACCAGCAGAACGGCACCGATCCCCAGGATGCCCGCGAATCCGAGGCCGAGCAGCAGCCGGTCGGTCTGCCGCTCCAGGTTGGCGAGGTCGTATGCCGTCTGGACGACGAGGTCGCGTCGCCGGACAGTGACCAGCGCAAAGGTGGCGCCGTGGTCCAGCCGGCGTCGGGAGGATCGGGTGGCGCCGTCGTGGGCGGTCGCGTCGATCGCGGCCAGGTCTGCGAGCCCGGTCGGCGCTCCGCGGCTTGCCTGCAGCGGCCCGCCCGCGCGGCGGAGGAAGAGCGCCATGCCATCCGGGGGATCGTCGACGTCCTCGGCGCGGGCCGCTGCCGCGCGCAGCTGGCGGTCGACGTCCTGGCGCTGCTCATAGCCAACGATCAGGTAGGCGACGGTTCCGACCAGCAGGATCGCCGCGGACACGGCGAGAGCGACCTGAACGGTGAGCCGGCGGCGGGCTGCCGCCAGCAGCCGGTCGTCGGCGTTCGTACGACCTGTGCGCCGGGTCATCCCGATTCCCCGAGCCGGTAGCCGACAGCACGGCTGGTGCGCACGATCGACCGTCCCAGCTTGCGCCGCAGGTAGTGGACGTAGACGTCGACGACGGCCGGGTCGGCATCCGGGAATACCCGGCGGCGCAGTTCGTCGCGTTTGAAGACCTGGCCCGGTCGGGTCGCGAGGACGGCAAGCAGGTCGCATTCGCGTTCGGACAGTACGAGCAGGCTCCCGTCGGGCAGCTGCACGGACCCGCGGGCCACGTTCAGGCGGCGCCCACCCGGCAGCGGGAGCAGATCCGCCTGCTCAAGGTGGATGCGGCGCAGCGCCCGCAGGCGGGCGAGGAGCTCGTCAAGGTCGAACGGTTTGCCGAGATAGTCCTCGGCGCCGGCGTCGAGGCCCTGGACCCGGTCGGCGACGGCGGTCCGGGCGGTCAGGATCAGCACGGGGACGGCCATGCCGCGTCGACGCAGCGCCCGCAGCAGGTCGATGCCGTCGAGTACGGGCAGGCCTCGGTCGAGGACCGCGACGTCGTAGCGGCGGGTCAGGCCGAGATGCAGCCCCCGCTGGCCGTCGCCGGCCAGGTCGACGTCGTAGCCGGACGCCTCCAAGACTCCCGCGAGGAGTCCGGCGAGCGCCCGTTCATCCTCGACGAGGAGCAGCCGAGGTCGATTGCCGGCCGGTTCGTTCACCGGATGCGGAACCTCCGTGCCGTCTGAACGCGGCCGATGTCAGCGGGGCGGTCGAGCCGTCGGGCGGTCGAGCCGTCGACCACCCGATCTGATCATCCCTCGTCCGCACCGGGGCGGGGTGAAGCGGGAACGCCGGACCAGGCGGCTCTGGCACCGGCGTCGCCGATGCGGACTACCTGCACGACCGTACCGGTCGCGGCGACCACGGCGAGGACGGCGGCCGTGAGTCGCAGCGCGACCGGATTGCCGCCGCTCGCGGCGGTCCGCCGACGTTGCTCCCCGCTCGCCTGGTTCGGCATCGTGGCCGGCGCTCTGCCTGGGGCACCGCCCGCCCGGCCCGCCGCACCCATCGCGGCTGGCACCTCCACGGGCGATGGAGCGGGTAGCTGTTCCATGGCCGCGGATCGTCTCGGGTACCGCCGGTCGAGCCAGGTCACGAACACCGAGACGACGAACAGCCCGAAGACCCACGGCAGGAGCCCGTCGGCGAGTTCCGCGTGCCGGGCGATGAGCGGTGATTCCGGCAGCCGTGCCTCGAGCTGATCGCCGGTCGACGTGGTCAGCGGAACCAACGCGAGCGCGACGGCAGCCAGGCCGAGCGGTAGCAACCCGAAGCGCCGGCGCAGCGCCGGCCACAGCGCGGCGGCGGCGACGAGCAGTGCGGCCAGCGGAACCAGCACAACGGTGGCGTGCACCACCAGCGGATGGGCGGGCATTCCGAAGATCTTCAGGTACATGGCTCTCTCTCAATTAGCGGGCGGTCGGGAGCGGCGACCCGGGCGCACCGCCGGTACCGCTCCCAACCCAGCCTCCCGACCCATCCTGAGAACTGCCTTAGTGAGTTGACCTTGCGATTGCTACTGGAAGTAGCAATAATGACGGCATGGCCGTTACCTCTGCTGCAGAGCCGCCCTTCACCGGGCGTGCGGTCAAACGCAGCACGTCCTTCCCGGAAGACCTCATCCGTGAGGTCGAGGCGCGTACCGGTCCGCGTGGGTTCTCCGCCGCGGCCACCGAGGCGCTCGCGCATTGGGTCCACATGCGGCAGCTGCAGGAGATCGTCGAGGACTACGAGCAGGAGCACGGCCCCCTTGATGTCGACGGGGTGCGGGAGGCTCTGGCCGAATGGCCCGACGCCGACTGAGCGCTCCCGGCGGCGGCACCCTGGTGCTGGACTCACAGGGGCTCTCGCTTCTCGCCGACAGGGATGGCGACGTGGTGCGCCGGGTCGAAGCCGCACGGCTTCGTGGTGCGGTGGTGATCGCATCCACGCTTACGCTGGTGGAGGTGCGGCGGCCCGATGGTCCACGGCGCGAAGCGCTGGCATGGGCTGCATCCCATATCCGGATCGTCGCGGTGACCGAGGACATCGCCAAGCGCGCCGCGGCACTCCTCGACGAGACCGGGCTCGACGGCCACCGCTACGCCGTCGATGCAGTCGTGGCCGCGACGGCGCTGGAGCAGCCGCGACCGGTGCTGGTGCTGACGTCCGATCCCGAGGACCTCGCGGTGCTCACCACCGAGCCGGGCGTGCCACCCCAACGGC
>NZ_CAUVXO010000085.1:8529-10262 GCF_963555865.1 Protofrankia sp. Cr1 | reverse complement strand
CATCGGTGACCTGCGCGTGAGCAGGCCGTGGGCAGGGGTGTTACCGTGAAATCCCGTGGACCGGCCAGGTACGGATCCGGCCGGCGATACCCACGGAAGGGTCTCAGCGTGGCGCAGGCGCACGTGACCAAGCACATTTTTGTGACCGGAGGTGTGGCCTCCAGTCTCGGCAAGGGGCTCACCGCATCCAGCCTCGGTCGTCTCCTGAAGGCACGTGGCCTACGGGTCACCATGCAGAAGCTTGATCCCTACCTCAACGTCGACCCCGGCACGATGAACCCGTTCCAGCACGGGGAGGTCTTTGTCACCGATGACGGTGCCGAGACAGACCTCGACATCGGCCACTACGAACGGTTCCTGGACGTCGACCTCGACGGCAGCGCGAACGTCACCACCGGCCAGGTCTACTCGGAGGTGATCGCCCGAGAACGCCGGGGCGACTATCTCGGGCAGACCGTGCAGGTCATACCGCACATCACCGACGAGATCAAGGGCCGGATCCGCAGGCTCGCCACCGACGAGGTGGACGTGGTCATCACCGAGGTGGGCGGGACGGTCGGCGACATCGAGTCCCTGCCCTACCTCGAGGCGATCCGGCAGGTCCGCCACGAGGTAGGCCGTGACAACGTCCTGACCGTGCACGTGAGCCTGGTGCCGTACCTGGCTCCCTCCGGCGAGCTCAAGACCAAGCCGACGCAGCACTCGGTGGCGGCACTGCGCAGTATCGGCCTTCAGCCGGATGCGGTGGTCGCCCGGTCTGACCGCCCGCTGCCGGACGCACTCAAGAACAAGATCGCGTTGATGTGCGATGTGGACGACGAGGCCGTGGTCGGTGCGCCGGATGCGGTATCGATCTACGACATTCCGAAGGTGCTGCACCGCGAGGGGCTCGACGCCTATGCGGTCCGCCGCCTGGGCCTGCCCTTTCGCGACGTCGACTGGACCGAGTGGGACACTCTGCTGCGCCGTGTTCACTGCCCGGCCAAGATGGTCACCGTCGCGATCGTCGGCAAGTACGTCGACCTGCCGGACGCCTACCTGTCGGTGACCGAAGCATTGCGCGCGGGTGGCTTCGCGGTGAACGCCCGGGTGGAGATCCGCTGGGTGCCCTCGGATTCCTGCTCGTCGGTGGAGACCACCGCATCCGCATTGGATGGCGTCGACGGCCTGCTCGTGCCGGGTGGTTTCGGCATCCGCGGCATCGAGGGGAAGATCGAGGCGCTGCGTCACGCGCGGATGAACGCGATCCCGGCGTTGGGGTTGTGCCTGGGCCTGCAGTGCATGGTGATCGAGGCGGCCCGCAACATGGCCGGGCTGGTGGGGGCGAACTCGACCGAGTTCGACGCGGACACCCCGCATCCGGTGATCTCCACCATGGCCGACCAGCGGGCGGTGGTCGCCGGTGAGCGGGATATGGGCGGCACCATGCGTCTGGGCCGCTACCCGTGCGTGTTGGTTCCGGGGACGGTGGCCCGGCGGGTGTACGGGGTCGCCGAGGTCGGTGAGCGCCACCGGCACCGCTATGAGGTCAACAACGACTACCGGGACCGGCTCACCGCCGCCGGCCTGGTGATCTCGGGGACCTCGCCGGACGGTCGGCTCGTCGAGGTCGTCGAGCTCACGACCGGGAACAATCCGTTCTACGTGGGCACCCAGGCGCACCCGGAGTTCCGATCCCGACCGACCCGGGCCCACCCGCTGTTCCGGGCGTTGGCCGCGGCGGCGGTGACCCA
>NZ_CAUVXO010000085.1:0-8129 GCF_963555865.1 Protofrankia sp. Cr1 | reverse complement strand
GGCTGCGACGGAGAGGAACTGGTGTCGTCGTGAGCGGGTATCCAGGCGGGGTGGCTGCGAGCGAGCCCGCGGCGAACACCGTCGATCATGCGGTGGCCTTCAGCTCCGAGACCGGGCATCGCTATGAGGTCGTTGACAGCGACATCGCCTTCACCGGACGGATCATCTCGGTCCGCCGGGATGCGGTGCGGATGCCCGATGGCGGGGTGTCCCAGCGCGATGTCGTCGTGCACCCGGGTGCGGTCGGAGTGGTGGCGCTCGACGAGGCCGACCGGGTGGTGATGGTGTACCAGTACCGTCATCCGGTCCGTCGACCGCTGTGGGAGCTGCCCGCCGGCATCCTGGACGTACCCGGCGAGCCGCCGGTCGAGGCGGCGGCACGCGAACTCGCCGAAGAGGCGAACCTCACGGCCGGGCGTTGGGATCTGCTGGTCGACGTGCTCGCGTCACCCGGCATGACCAACGAGGCGTACCGGGTCTTCCTCGCTCGCGAGCTCGCGGTGGTTCCCGTGGCGGACCAGCATGTACGCGTCCACGAGGAGGCGGACATGCAGATCGCGCGGGTGGATCTCGACCGCGCCGTCGGCCGGGTCATGGACGGCTCGATCACCAACGCCATGGCCGTTGTCGGTCTGTTGGCGGTGGCGACCGCCCGCCTGGACGGGTTCACCCGGCTACGCCCGGTGGATGCGCCGTGGGAGGACCGTCCCCGTCCCGTCGGTTGACCGTCGGGTCAGCGGTTGCCGGTGAGGACGCCGCTGGCCTCGTCCACGACGACGGCTGCGTTCGCCGTCAGGGTCACCGGGTTGAGGGGGAACGCCTGGCCGACACCGGGTACGGCGAACGTCCCCTGCCAGGTGACCGTGAGCGTGACGGTGTAGGTCCCGGGTTTGGCGTAGGCGTGCGCGACATAGGCGTCCGGGTGGTCCTTGGGCGAGATCGCCGGGTCGAACGGGCGGCCGGGTGCGTCGGGGCCGACGGTGCTGTCGCCGAAGTCCCACCGGTAGTGCGGCACCGCCCTGATGGTGGCCAACACCGGTTGGTCGACGTTGAACGTGAAGCTCGGCGGGACCGGCGTATAGAGCACGGTGGGTAGGTTGGCGAAACTTCGCCCGTTGGGCTGGACGACCAGCGTGGGTTTGGGCAGGGCCTGTTCTCGCAGGTAGTTGACAAGGGACGCCTGTACCTGCGCGAGCGTGGGAGCGGCGGCAATGGCCTTCGGGTCGCACAGCGCGTTGGTGTCCGCGGCGGCCTCCGGAAAGGCGGCCCAGAGCAGTTGCTCGAAGCCGGTCGTCTCCGGGCCGACATTGCAGAAGTCGAGGCGGACAGGGCAGTCCGCGCAGGCGTCCGCTGTTCTGGCGGTTGCGGTGGTCGCGGGTACCTTGTGCAGCCGCCCACCACTGAAGGTGTAGGCATAGCCGTTGTCGGTGGCGCGGGTATCGCAGTAGCCCCACACGGCCGCGCACAAGGAGCCTGGTTCCGCATGGGCCGCGGATGCCGTCGGCAGCACGATGGCGGCGACCAGCCAGACGACCGCCATCATTCGCCTTACGGTGCCGCCACCGCCGGCCGGTCCGCCGCGCCTGCGGCCGCCTGGAACGTGGTGGCCTGGATTGGGGTGACCTGGATTGGGGTGACACCGTGTGTGGTGATCCGGATGTGCCGTCATGACGGTCCCCTGGAGTACAGGACGTTCTCGATGCGCCAGCCCGCGGCGGTCAGCCAGAGCATGGCCGTCGCGGCGCGCGGTGGTTGCGCTGGATAGGTATTGATCACATTACCGGTCGTGTCCAGCAGCCGAACCGCTCTGATGGCCACGGTCATCTGCGCGGTGATCGCCTTCTCGCCACTCGGGCCCAAGGTCGGCGGGCTGACGGCGAGCGGACCGACGTCGGTGTGTCCGCCCTGACTGTGGAAGTTCTGGGTGACCCCGATGTCGAGCGCACAGGTCTGACATCCGGGCATTGCCGTTGCGCTCACGTCTGCCACGCGTCCCTCCAGACTGGCCTTGTTGATCTCCTCGAAGTATGCGTTGACCGTGGTCAGCGCCATGTGCAAGAGGTCAGGGCTGCCCGATGCGGACGGCGTCGCGGCGGGCGTCGCGAGGTCGGTCCGGTCGCCCGATGGTGATGCGCTGCGCACCCCGGCCGAGTCCAGCGCCTGCACCTTGGGCGGAGCGGAGGCGCCGGTTGCGGCCCCACCGCCGCCACAGCCGGTACCCATCAGGATGAGGGCGGTGGTCGGCAGGAGCCAGACGAATCGTAACTGTCTGCTTTCTGTCCGCACCATTGGAAGGATAGCCTCAAATCGTCATCGATGGGGACAGTATCCGCAAAAATCACCAAATCGCATGTCGTCCGACCCGGGCGCGGGCGATCGGCGCGATATCGGTGGATGTTGTCAGCCGTGCACCTACACTCACCTCGATGGCGAGCGCAGACATACCGGATGGTTGCACGGCCGGCGATTCTGCTGTACATGGCGGCGCTGCTGGCCGTGTCGGCACGGCCGCTCCGACGCCGTCGGTGTGCCGATGAGCACGTCGGGGGTGCCCGGGGCCATGGTGGAGCGCTTCCTGGACCATCTGGAAGGTGAGCGCGGGCTCGCCCGCAACTCCGTCCTCGCCTATCGGCGTGATCTTCGTCGGTACCTGGAACATCTGAGCGCCGCCAGGTCCGGTCGTTGGACGACGTCGACGAGGCCGAGGTGGCGGAGTTCGCGGCCACGCTGCGCGAAGGTGCGCAGGGACACCCGCCACTCGCGGCGTCGTCAGTGGCACGGATGCTCGTCGCGGTCCGGTCGCTGCACCGTTTTGCGGTCCAGGAAGGCGAGGTCACCTACGACGTGTCCCAACCGGTGCGCCCGCCGACCCCGCCGCGCCGGCTGCCCAGAGCGCTCACGGTGGACCAGGTGGTGGCAGTGCTCGCTGCGGCGTCCGGCCCGGCCGGCGGCGACCCGGTGGAGGGGAGTCGACGGCTGCGGGCTGTCGCGTTGCTGGAACTGCTGTACGGCACGGGTGCGCGGATATCGGAAGCAGTGGGTCTCGACGTCGACGATCTCGACCTGGACGGGGCGTCCGTGCGTCTTGAGGGCAAGGGCGGCCGGGCCAGGGTCGTCCCGCTCGGCCGGTACGCCCAAGACGCCCTGTCGGCCTACCTGACCCGGGCCCGCCCGGTCCTGGCGAGCAGGCGGGCGTCCCCGGCGGTGTTCCTGTCCCGCCGCGGAACCCGCCTGTCGCGGCAGAGCGCCTGGACGGCACTGCGGGCGGCGGCGCTCACGGCCGGGGTGGACGGCGTGTCACCGCATGTGCTGCGCCATTCTTTCGCGACGCACCTGCTCGATGGCGGAGCGGACGTCAGGGTTGTGCAGGAGCTGCTGGGTCACGCCTCGGTCAGTACCACCCAGATCTACACCTTGGTCACGGTGGACAGACTGCGTGAGGTGTATGCGACCTCGCATCCGCGGGCGCTCAGTAGCGAACGGCCGCGGCGGGGTTGATCGCGCGCCCGGAGGCCGTGGCCCCCGGGTCGCCAGCGGGCCAAAGGGCGCGCGACGATCGTCAGATCGCGCGCCCGGAGGCCGTAGTCCCTGGAGCACCGACCGACGTCAGGACGGGGTGTAGGGCCCCAGGCTCGGCATGCCGTTGGATGGCGCGGGCGCGGGCACGCCGCCAACCCCACCCACGTTCTGTGTGCTGCGTTCGGCGAGCGTCTCACCGACCTTGCGTGCGATCGCCTCCATCAGGCGCAGTGCCTGCGGCAGCGACAGGTTGAGCACCACTTCGCTGTCGTTCGTCATCGCGAAGCGAACCGATACGTCCGCCATTGCTCGACCTCTCCCGCCTGACTCCGTGGATCTCGCCGCTGTTCGTGGAATGGAACGGTACGACCCGTCATCGAACGACGCGCGCCCGGGGTTCCCCAGCACGCCATGGATATCACGCAATGTTATATCCGGTTCGCGAAGGGTCGCGGTCATGGGGCTGCTTGCGTCGTTCACCTTCCGCTACTCCTCTGCCTGCTCGGGTGCCTGCTCGGGTGCCTGTTCGGGTGCCTGCTCGGGTGCCTGGCCGGTACCGCTACAGCTCCGAGACGACTCCGGCCCCGGGTCCGCCAACCTCCTACGTAATGATCAAAGTTCGTGAGGATCAAAGTTCGTAGGTGTCATGTTGTGAAGGCATAGTCCCGCATCCGCCGGTGGTTCCGATACGGGGGGTACCTGGGAGTGAATCAAGGTGTGCGGCTATCCTTACGGTTGATTCCGCCGTGTCCATCATCCAGGACTGGCATCCGTGTCCGGCATCCGTGGCCAGCATCGTGTTGGCCTGGTGTTGAGCGGCGATCGGGTGGGTCGGCGGCGAGCATCGGTCTTATGATCACAGTGCCCCGAAAGTGGGATGTGCGGCAGGATATGGCCATGGGTTCCCCTCACGATCTTCCTGACGTCTCGCTGTTGACGGTCTCCATTCTCGGCGGTACCGGCCCGCAGGGTCGCGGCCTCGGTCGCCGTCTCGCGATCGCCGGCAACCAGGTTGTGCTGGGCTCGCGCTCGGCTGAGCGGGCACAGGATGCCGCTGCGCAGCTGAGCGCGGCAGGTTTGCCCGTCATCGGCGCGGACAACTCCGCCGCAGCCGCCCAGGGTGACATCGTGATTGTCGCCGTGCCCTGGGAAGGCCACGGGGAACTGCTGGTCAGCCTCCGCGCGGAACTGGCGGGTAAGATCGTCGTCGACTGCGTGAACCCGCTCGGTTTTGACAAAGGCGGCGCGTTCGTGCTTGCGGTCCCCGAGGGCAGCGCCGCCCAGCAGGCCGCGACGCTGCTGCCGGACAGCACCGTCGTGGCCGCTTTTCATCATGTCAGCGCGGTGCTGTTGGCCGATGAGACGGTCGACGCGCTGGACACCGACATCCTCGTGCTGGGTGATGACCGCCATGCCACCGACACCGTTGCGGCCCTTGCCGCCAGGATTCCCGGGATGCGCGGCGTGTACGCCGGCAAACTGCGTAACGCCGCCTCGGTCGAGGGCCTGACCGCGAACCTGATCTCGGTGAACAGGCGCTACAAAGCCCACGCCGGCTTGCGTGTGACCGACATCTGACCGGCTCGCCTCCGTCGGAGTCCGGCGATCATGCAGGATCGTCCAGTAGGTGCCATCCTAGAAGGCGGACTCCACCGAATCTACGGGAGCGGGCGCGCACGGTGACGGCGGACAGCCGGGATGATCCCGAACTTGATGATCTTATGCTTGTCGTGGACGTGCCCGGCCAGGTTGCCCGCGTGGTCTCGCTCGTGCCGAGCCTCACCGAGGCCATCGCGGTCACCGCGGTCACCGCGCCCGGGCTCTTGGTCGGGGCCACGGACTGGTGCGTTCGCCCGGCCGGACTCGACGTGGTGCGCGTACGTGGGACGAAGAATCCGGACCTGGCCAGGATCATCTCACTCGCGCCGGACGTCGTCTGTGCCAACGCTGAAGAGAACCGTATAGTTGATCTTGAAGGATTGCGGGCAGCCGGGATACCCGTGTGGGTGACCGCACCGACCACGGTGGACGCCGCGCTGGTGAGCCTCGATCGGATGTTGCGTCATGCCTGTGGGCTGGCTCGGCCCCGGTGGCTGGACGCCGCGCGCGCGACCTGGGCGGTCCCTTACACCGGCGAGCGGCGGACCGCTCTGATTCCGGTGTGGCGACGACCCTGGATGGCGGTGGGGCGCGACACCTTTGCTGGTGACGTCCTGCGCAGGCTCGGCGTCGACAATGTGTTGGCCGAGAATTCCGAGCGTTATCCCCGGATACGTCCAGACGACATGGGCGTAGGCGACATGGGCGTGGATGGCATGGCTGCCTGCGAGCTCGTGGTGCTGCCCGATGAGCCGTATCCGTTCAGCCCGACGGACGGTCCGGAGGCGTTTGGGGGAATGACCGCGGTATGTGTGTCAGGGCGCCATCTGACCTGGTACGGACCATCGCTGGTGTCGGCCCGCGCGGTGCTCGGCGCCCAGCTCGCCCACCCGGTCGCCTGACCGGAACCGGTGGTGGGCGAACTGCCGTCCGGCCACCACCGGCCTGCCGTTCAATGAACTGATACCGCTCGGTCAGAGATAGCTGTGTTCGATCGTGGGGAAGGTGCCACCGCGGACCTCCGCGGTGAACCGCAGCGCCGCGTCCGCGAGCGTCGACCGCAGGTCGGCATAGCGCTTGACGAACCGGGGGCCATTGCCCTCGGTGAGCCCCGCCATGTCCTGCCAGACCAGAACCTGCGCGTCGCAGTCGGCGCCCGCGCCGATGCCGATGGTTGGGACGGTGAGTTCCTTGCTCACCCGGCAGGCGAGATCCGAGGGGACGACCTCCAGCACGATGGCGAACGCGCCGGCAGCTTCCAGCGCGAGCGCGTCGGCGAGCAACGCGTCGCCGGCGTCGCCACGTCCCTGTACCCGGTAGCCACCGAAGACGTTCACGCTCTGCGGTGTCAGCCCGAGGTGTGCCATGACCGGGATGCCGGCCGCAACCAACGCGGCGACCTGCGGCACCACCCGCGCGCCACCCTCCAGCTTGATCGCCTGGGCGCCGCCGTCCTTCAGGAAGCGCGCCGCGGTGGCCAGCGCCTGCTCCACCGATCCCTGGTAGGACCCGAACGGCAGGTCCGCGACGACCATCGCGTGGGTGCTCCCGCGCGTGACCGCCCGCACCAGCGGCAGCATCTCCTCCACGGTGACCGGAACAGTGGTGTCATAGCCGTAGATGACGTTGGCGGCCGAGTCGCCGACGAGCAGCACGGGCACGCCCACGTCGTCGAAGATCCGAGCGGTGCTCGCGTCATAGGCGGTGAGCATCGCCCATTTCTCCCCGCGGTTCTTCGCCGCCTGCACGTCCCGGACGGTGGTCCTGCCCCGTCGTGGCCAGCTGCCACCCGGCGCGCCGGGTGGGGCCGCAGCCCCGGCCGCGTTCGATGCGGCTGAGGCGGTCGGCGCGCCGTACAGCGTTGCCGCCTCCACAGCCACCGAGGTGACCTGGGAACACACTCCTGCTGAGGTTTCCATCCGATCTCCTGTGAGTCCGTCCAGGCGCTGGCGCGTCCCGGCGTACCTACCATGCTGCCACCGTCGGCGGACGCACGCTCTGCGCGGTTCCGACCGCTTCCTGCTGATCTGGTCGCCGACCTGATCACTGACCTGATCACCGACCTGATCACCGACCGCGGCGGGCGCGCGAAGTCGATCCATCCCGGTGGCTGCCTGTCAAACGGATGCGTCCGGACGCACACCACCGTAGGCTTCGATCTTGAATTATCGAGGCACGCCCTGATGGTCGGGTCAACACGGCGGACGGCGGATTCGATGAGCCATTGTGGGTACGGCGGGGCTGGACGCAGGCGGGTCCGGGCGATGCGACAGGCGATGCGAGGTGCAACGCGAGGTGCCATGCGTCGCAGGGACTCCGGGCATCCCCGGGGCGGCTCGCCAGCACGGTACGCGCGGTGACGATGTCGGCCGGGAGGCCGCCCGGATCAGCGCGGTCAACGGGAACCGGTCCGACGTTCCGCCCGCCGGGGCGCCCACGGGACACCCGCTGTGATGAGGCGATTATCGACGCGACTTTACAGGCGCTCGCCGACAGCGGTTTCACCGGGCTGTCGATGGAGGCCGTCGCGGCGCGGGCCGGTGTCGGCAAGGCCACCGTCTACCGACGATGGCCGAGTAAGGATGTGCTGGTCTCGGACGCGCTGGCAACGCTGGCCAACGTGTCGGGGGGAGTCGAGACCGGATCGATACGTGACGATCTCGTCGCCTGGCTGAACACCGTGCGCAGGCACAACATCCAGACCCTGTCCGGGCGCATCATGCCCAGGCTGCTGGCGGAGAAGGAGGCGCACCCCGACCTCTTCGAGACCTACCGTGAGCGGGTCATGGCTCCGGCCCGGGAGCGGGTCGCCACTGTCCTGCGTGGCGGCATCGCCTCGGGAGAGCTGTGTCCAGACATCGACGTCGAATTGATCACTGATGTGTTGATCGGTTCTGTCGCGTACTGGCAGTACACCGGACGCTCGAGCGACGTCAGCGGTTCGCGGATCGTAGGCGTGGTCGACACCATCCTGCGGGGGATCGTCGCGCGGTCCGGCTCTGCGGCGAACG
>NZ_CAUVXO010000084.1:5150-14976 GCF_963555865.1 Protofrankia sp. Cr1 | reverse complement strand
GGGTTCGAGGCAGGCCTTGCCGTCCGCGACGTCGGCGCTGACCTCAAGGACGGGTCCCGGCCACGACTGTGGCAGCCGAACCGGATCCACGAACGTCCCGGCCGCCACCGGAAAGGACACGAACACGCTGCCGGACTCGGGCGAGGACAGGACGGTCAGCAGCACCGGCCCGGCCGGAACCGAACGCAACGCCTGGCCGATCGCGACCACGATGCCCTCCTGCAGGACGCCTGGACACCGGCGCAGGTCACCGGCAAGCTGCACCTCGACGTCGATACCCCGCGACTCGGCGGCCTCCACCACCGGCTCCAGCACCCCGAGTGACCCGGGCGGACCAGCCGTGGAGGCCAGCGTCCGGCGCAGCACCGACGCCCGACGGGTGCACCGTTCCCGCACCGCAGGGTCACGCGGGTCGAGCTGGCCGCCGGCGATCGCGCGCAGCAGCGGCAGGGTGTCGCTGTCGATGTCACGCAGGCCACGATCACGGTCGGCGAGAATCCGCGCGGCCGCTTCCGTCCGGCCGGCGAGCTCGGCCTCGTCCTGCATGGCCTGGGCGGTGGCCTGCGCCGTGCTCCGCAACGCCGGGCCGAACGCGGTGATCAGTGCCTGCAGGGACCACAACCCGTACACGGACGTGCTAAGGCGGGAGAGCACGATCGGTCCGGTATCCCCGCCCAGCAGCACGATCGAGACGAGCAGCACGGTCGCGGCGGCCACGGCCACCAGCCACTCCCGCGCCGGGCGAGATACCACGACCAGCACGAGAAGTACCGGCAGCGCCATCGTGGTCGGCCAGTCGATCATCCTGATCGTGTCCCCGCCGGTGGTGTTGAGCCCACCGGCGACGGCGGTCGTGAACGCGAGGATGACCACGCCGGCGGCCTCCACCCGGTTGAGGCTGCGATGCCACATCACCCGGACTGCGAGGGCGACACCTGCGCCGATCGCCACCCACAGCGCGACCGATACGACCGGCCGGTGCACCCGGTCCCAGTAGCCGATCACTGTCAGGGCCAGCAGCCCCTGCCAACTGGCGACGGCGAGTGCGACCATCCGCCGCACGCCGGTGTCGTAGTGCCGGCGAAGGTAGCCGACCGCATCGGGCGGCTCGACCGGGGAGGCAGGCGCCCGCCAGGCCATCACGACCGTGGTTCCACGCCCGGGTCGACTGTCGATCTCAATGCTGCCGCCGACGTCGGCGACCCGTTCGGCGATCGAGGCACGCAGGCCGAGCCGCTGCGGATCTGTCCGGCCGGGATCGAAGCCGACACCTTCGTCGCTCACCGTGATATCAAAATGATCATTCCGGCAGTGGGCGACAACCGTCGCCCGGCGGGTGTGGGCATGTCGCGCGACGTTGGCCAGCGCCTCCCCGGCGGCGCCCGTCAGCGCCGCCACGACCAGCGACGGCGGATCCGCGCCCGCGTCCCGGTGGACGCGCACCTGCACATCGAGTCCGTTGTCACGGGCGTCCGCGGCGAGTCGACTGAGCCGCTCGGTGAGCTCGACGCGCGCATACCAGTCGTGTCCGGCGATGAGATCCTCCATCGCCTCGACGCTGCGCGCGCACCGGCGTCGGGTCGGCTCGTCGTCCGCGCCGCCGCCCCATCCGATGCCGGTGAGGGTGTTGAGCACCGTGTCGTGGATGACCCGTTCCCGTTCCCGCCGGTCGCGCCGGCGGGCGTCGGTGACCGTCTCGGCCCGCAACCGCTCGGCTCCGGCCGCCAACCGCGCGTCCGCGGCGACCGCGTTGCGCTGCAGCCTGGTCACGGCCAGCCGGAACACCAGGCAGACCGCGACGAGCAGGCCGGTGGAGCCGGCCACCTGGGGCATCGCCGTCGGTGCGCTGCTGAACTGCACAGCCGCAAGCACGGCGACAACCACGGGGAACAGGACGGCGGGCGCCTGCCAGGCAGCGGCGACGCCGGCTCCGATCAGCATCCGGTAGATCCAGGTGCCACCGTCGCCGAGAGACTGCGGCGGCAGCCACCTGGGAGCACCCACGCCGAGGACCACCGCCGTGACGAACTCCCCGACCACCAGCCAGTTCGGGATCCGCCCGCGCATGGCGCCACCGATGAAAACCAGGTCCCACAGCACGGCGCCGGCCACCGCCGCGAGTCGCTCGGCCGACCCGAGATACCAGCCGTTCCAGATGACGACGTACGCGACGAGGACACACAGCGACGCCACCCGTATGGCCACCAGCACTCGGGCGGTCACGGATTCCAGCGCGTCACGAGCACGGCCATGCACGAACCCTCAGTCTGGACCCCCGAAGCGGCCGGGTGACACGGAACCGTCAGGAACCGACCGCTGTCGGTGAAATCCCGTCGATGGTGAGGGCCGCGACCCGGTCACGGTGCTCGATCGGATCCCCATAGCTGTAGGCCTCGCGCTTAGCCCGCTTGTAGAAGAAATGGGCGTCGTGCTCCCAGGTGTAGCCGATCCCGCCGTGATACTGGATCATCGCGGCGGTCACGTCCCGGGCGGTCTGCGAGGCCTTGCTCTTGGCCACGGCGACCGCGAGCCGGCGGTCGGCGAGCCCGGCATCCAGCGCGTGCGCCGCATACAGGACCGCATGCTCCGACATGGTCACGGCGACGTGCAGGTCTGCGAGGTGGTGCTTGAGCGCCTGGAAGGAACCGACCGCCCGGCCGAACTGCACCCGGTCGCAGGCGTAGGCGACGGTGCGCGTCAACGCCTCCCTGGCAAGGCCGACGAGGTCCCCCGCCGTGAGCACCGCGCCCCGATCGAGAAGTTCGACGAACACGCCCGTGGACGAGCCGGGAAGGCGCTGCCCGGGTACGCCGTCGAGAACCACCGAAGCCGTGCGCACCGAGCCGTCATAGCTTTCCAGGCCGGTCACCTGGACCCCCGGCAGACCCGGTTCGACCAGGTACAGCCCGACCCCGCCGCCGGGTTCCAGGGCCGCCACCACGATGATCTCCGCCGCTTCGGCGTAGTCGACGGGCAGCGCAGACCCGGTCAACCGGCCCCCCTCGTCAGCGCCGACCCGCACGCCGCTGGGGTCGTAGCGACCGGTGGGCCCCCGCAGCGCCACCGTGGCCACCAGCGCACCCGAGGCGACGGCGGGCAGCAGGGCCGCCTTCTGCGCATCCGATCCCGCCAGCCCAAGCGCCTCGCCCGCGAGCACCGTCGGCAGCCACGGCCCGGGTACGACGCCCGCACCGAAGGCGCGGGCAACCACCTGGGCGTCCACCAGGCCGAGCCCCAGGCCGTCGTACTCCTCGGGGACGCACACGGCGAGCCAGCCCTGCTCGCCCATGGCCTTCCACAGCTGCGCGGGAATACCGGTGCCGCCCGGGTCCTCGAACACGGCACGGACGGCGCTGCGATCGAACTGGTCCGCGAGGTAGTCGCGGACGGCTTCACCCAGGGCGCACTGCTCGTCGGTGAGCGCGAAGTACATGGCTGGTCCTATCGGAGGCTCGAGGGAGTCAACGAGCATGGCCGAAGGCGGCGCGATCATTGCCCGTCCGCGCCGCCGGAGGCCCACGGAAATCAGCAGGCATGGCCGAAGGCGGCGCGATCATTGCCCGTCCGCGCCGCCGGAGGCCCACGGAAATCAGCAGGCATGGCCGAAGGCGGCGCGATCATTGCCCGTCCGCGCCGCCGGAGGCCCACCACTAGTCATCGAGGAAGCCCGAGGACCCGCTCGGCGACGATATTGCGCTGCACCTGCGACGAACCGCCCCAGATCGTCACCGAACGCGACCACATGGCCTCCTGCTGCATGGCGCGCAGGTCGGTGTCGGGGCGCGGCCGGGCGAGCGTCGCCTCCGGACCGAGCAGGTCGTCGAAGGTCTCCCACAGGTCCTGGTGCGTGTGCGACCACTGCAGTTTGGTCACAGATGACCCGGCCCCGAGGTCCTCGCCCCGTTCGACCTGGGTGAGCACGTGCATGGAGCGGTAGCGCAGGCACTCGAGCTCGACCATCCGGCTGGCGAGCTGCTGGCGCAGGATCGGGTCGCCGGTGCGGCCGAAGGTGGCCGCGGTGGCCACGATCTCGTCGAACTGCCGGCGCATGGCGGTGTACTGGACGATGCCGGAGGCCCCACGTTCGAACGACAGCAACAGCATCGCCGTTGACCAGCCGTTGCCGACCCCGCCGAGACAGTCACCGACCTTCACCCTGGCATCGGTGAAGAACACCTCGCCGAACTCGCTCGCGCCGCTGATCTGACGCAACGGCCGGGCCTGCACCCCGTCGGACCGCATGTCGATGAGCAGCATGGAGATGCCGCTGTGCCGCTGGGAGCCGGGTTCCGTGCGGACCAACGCGAAGATCTTGTCCGCGTACACGGCATTGGTCGTCCAGACCTTCTGGCCGTTGACGACGAACTCGTCACCGTCGAGCACGCCGCCGGTGCGCAACGCCGCGAGGTCCGAACCCGCACCCGGCTCGGAGAAACCCTGGCACCAGATCACCTCGTTGCGCAGCATCGGGCCGATGATGTCGCGCTTCTGCTCGTCGGTACCGATCGCCATGACGGTGGGGGCGAGGAAGGCCAGACCGAGGGCGTTGACCGTGTGTGGCGCCCCGGCACGCTGCGTCTCCTCGTCGTAGATCGCCTGCATGCCGGGAGTCCCGCCGCGCCCGCCGTACTCCCGCGGCCAGGAGATACCGGCGAAGCCTGCGTCGTATTTGCGGCGCTCCCAGTCCCTGCGCAGCTCAAACGCCGCTGCCTCGGGCATGGCCGACCAGAACGACCGGGACCGCCACCGCGGCGGGACGTTGTCCGCCAGCCAACCACGCAGCTCCGCGCGGAACTGTTCCTCCTCGGGCGTGAACGTGAGGTCCATCAGGCGGCTCCTGCAGGCGGGCTGTGGGCAACGCGGCATGCGGAGTTTATTTGCAGCGGGCACGATGTGACGTGTGTCCGCGCCCCACCTTGCATCCGCGCTCCGGAAACGGGGAACACGATGATCGTTCCGGCACGGCTCAACCCCACCACCCGGGACGAAGCCCTGCGCCAGATGGCGACCGACGTCGTCGACGTCGTCGTCATCGGCGGCGGCGTCACCGGTGCGGGGGTCGCGCTCGACGCGGCCACCCGCGGCCTGTCGGTGGCCCTGCTCGAGGCACGAGACCTCGCGGCCGGCACATCCAGCCGGTCGAGCAAGCTCATCCACGGTGGGCTCCGTTACCTCGAGCAGCGCAACGTGGCGTTGGTCGCCGAGGCGCTGCGGGAACGGGCGCTCCTGCTGGACACCCTGTGCCCGCACCTGGTGCGCCCGGTCCCGTTCATATACCCGATCACGCATCGGATGTGGGAACGCGCCTACGTCGGCAGCGGAATGCTGCTCTACGACACCCTCGGCGGCGGTCGCCGCAACGTGCCGCACCACCGCCATCTGAGCAGGCAGGCCGCGCTGCGCGCCGCACCGTCCCTGCGACCGGACTCCATGGTGGGGGCGATCCAGTACTGGGACGCCCAGGTCGACGATGCCCGCCACACCATGTTCGTCGCCCGCACCGCGGCCCACTACGGCGCCCTGATCGCCACCAGCGCCCGGGTGACGGGACTGCTGCGGGAGGGCGACCGGGTCAGCGGCGTCCGTGTCGACGACCTCGAGAACGGCGGGCAGATCGACGTCCGGGCCCGCCAGACCATCAACGCGGCGGGGGTGTGGACCGACGACATCCAGGCCATGGCCGGCGGTCGCGGTCAGCTCTCCGTCCGGGTGTCCAAGGGCATCCACCTGGTCGTGCCCCGCGACCGGATCCACTCCACCACCGGGCTGATCCTGCGTACCCGGACCAGCGTGCTGTTCGTGATCCCCTGGGGCTCGCACTGGATCATCGGAACGACCGACACGGACTGGAACCTCGACCTCGCCCACCCGGCAGCCAGCAGCGCGGACATCGACTACGTACTGGAACACGTCAACCGGGTGCTGCGCACACCGCTGACCAACGAGGACATCACCGGGGTCTACGCCGGGCTGCGGCCGCTGCTGTCCGGCGAGTCCGAGGACACCTCGCGGCTGTCCCGGGAACACGCGGTCGTCTCGCCGGTGTCGGGCCTGACCATGGTGGCCGGCGGGAAGTACACGACCTACCGGGTGATGGCCCGCGACGCGGTCGACTCGGCCGTCCATGGCATGAACCGGTACGTGCCAGCCTCGTGCACCGAGCGGATCCCGCTTCTGGGTGCCGAGGGCTACCAGGCGCTGTGGAACGCCCGGGAGACACTCGCCAACCGCAGCGGGCTGCACGTGGCCCGGGTCGAGCATCTGCTGGGACGCTACGGCAGCCTCGCCCGCGAGATCCTCGCCCTCATCGAGGAGCGCCCCGCACTTGGAGCGCCGCTGCGCGGGGCCAGCACCTACCTTGCGGCGGAGGCCGTGTACGCCGCGTCCCACGAGGGTGCCCTGCACCTTGACGACGTACTGACCCGCCGGACCCGGATCTCGATCGAAGCCTGGGACCGGGGCCTGGAGGCCGCAGCGCACGTCGCCGAGCTGGTCGGACCCGAGCTGGGCTGGGATCACGCGACCGCCGCCGCGGAGATCGAGCACTACCGGACCCGGGTGGCGGCCGAACGCGAGTCCCAGCGGCAGGCCGACGATCAGACCGCCGACGCGGCCCGACTGGGCGCCCCGGACGTGCGCGGCAGCGGCCGGCTCCGGCCCGCCGCGCCCGAGCCGGCCCTGGGCCGCGGGTAGCGGGTAGCGGGCCGCGGGTAGCGGGTAGCGCCAGGTCCGACAAAATACCCGCCGGCGACGCTCGCCAGCGGTCTGGAAAATGACAGCGAAAATGTCGCCGCGGCGCTGTACAGCCCGCGCCGTCGTCCGATGACGGCGAGAAATGCGACGATTGCTCCGCGTTGTCTACCGAGGTCAAGAGCTGCGCCCGGGGCTGTGGCAGACCCCCGCACTGCACCGAAAATACCGTTCTGGGAATTATCAGAATGGCCGTAGAAATAGTCCGTGTGACAACACGGCAGTCAACAAACATATGCCGGCCAACATATTTCTGGCTGGTAAACACACCGGTAACCTGTCACCATATCCGCTGACGCCGACCGGTGACCCAGGGCATGACCACTAGGCATGCGCGGCATGAGTGGTAGGTTCTCCAGGTAGCGAGACCCCATGTTCGCGGAACACCGGACCGGCCCGCCGTGCCTCCCGTTGCGGAGTCTGCCTCTTCTGGAGGTGTGTCTATATACAGATGCCTCGGCGCCGACCAGCAGGTTTGTCACGGCCCGGTTACGCACGAGGGTGAGCGACCTCAACAGGCGCCGTATTATACGGATCGCCGCATTGCCGAGTACGCCCCCTTGGGCCGGTCTCCCGCATATCGGCCGGTGAAGATCCGGAAGGGACGCTGTACCATCCGAAGCCGGCTTCTGACGAGGGCAAGCCACGGGATAATACGAGGGGAACAGCAACCGACGTAAACGGGCGCTGTTTTCGCACGGCTACGATCAACAGTAGCTCCGCCCGGAGACGGGAGAAACCCGCCGTGACAATGCACGCGCACCCAGGATGGGATCCGCACAGACTCCGGCAACTCCACGACGCGACCGCACCGCCATCCGCCGAACAGCTCATGCCCGCGAACACCGACATCGACCTGCTGTGGACGGGCGACGGTCTGGCCCGAGGGCTTGCGGAGATGACCCGTGACAAGCGGCCGCCCCGCTTTCTCCCGGTGTCGGGACCGTCCCTGGGCTCGGCCGCCGAGCGTTGGCTCATGGCACGGACATGCCAGCGTCGGGTCGCCACGGTCGGTCAGCTTGTCGATGATCCCCTGGTGCGTGGCTTTGAAGAGCGCGTCGACGCGCTGCGGCGGATGAGCGACATCCTCGGCGGCACCGACGTGCACGCGCTGTCCATCACCGAGCTCCGCATCACCGTCCGGCTGCTGCGCACCGGCATCCACAACGACATCCATCAGGCCCGGCTGTACGCGGTGGCCGCCGAGCTGGCACGACTGGCCGGATGGGCCATGTACGACGTCGGGCAGTACGGCGCCGCACAGCGATGCTGGCTGGTGGCGCTGCGGGCCGCCCACGAGGCGGGTGCGCCCGCCCTGGGTGCCAACGTCCTGCGCTGCATGGCGGAACAGGCAACGTGGTACGGGCAGCCGGCCGACGCGGTCACCCTGCTCCAGTCGGCCCAGGCCGGCGCCCGCAGTGTGTTGAGCGCCATCGAACGGGCCGTGATCGCGGCTGACCTGGCCGTCGCCCACAGCCGCACGGGTCACCGTGTGGAGGCCGCCGCCGCGACCACGCTCGCCTACTCGCTGATCAACGAGGTCCGCCCGGAACGGAACCCCCCCTACATGTACTGGGCCGGCCGCAAGGACATCTCGTTCGCCGCCGGCGAGGCTCTGCTGTCCGGCGGCGACCCGGACCGGGCGATACCCCACTTCCAGGCAGCGCTCGACGACCTCGACGGCCTCGACGACGAGTTCCCGCGGAACCGGGTCGAGTTCCTGACCAGACTGGGTGTCGCCCATGTCCGCACAGGCGGCGCCGATCGGGCCATCGCCCTCGGGCACGAGGCCATCACCCACGCGGCAACCATCGACTCCGGGATGACCCGCCGCGACATCGCCCGTCTCTGCCAGGAGATCGAGCAGGCCGGGCATGCCGGCGCGGCCGCACTGGTTGACCACGCCCGGCGCGCGCTCGGCCCGGCAGAGGTGGCCGCGGCGTCGTCCTGACGCGATCGCGCCCCGGAACTGTTCTCGGGGAACAGTCCTGCGACTCCGAATCCCACCTGCCCGGCCTAGCCCGCCATCCAGTTGGCCTGCGAGGGTATGCCCATGACCTCGTTCACAGACATTGACCTTCTGCGTGAGCTTGAGCCCGTTGCCGCGGCCAACCTCGACCGCCACCTGGGCCTGGCCGCCGAATGGATGCCGCACGAGTACGTCCCGTGGAGCCAGGGCCGCGACTTCGACACCCTGGCCTGGGAGCCGGACCAGTCCAGGCTGTCAGACGTCGCCCAGGTCGCCTTCGAGGTCGGGCTGCTCACGGAGGACAACCTGCCCAGCTACCACCGTGTGATCGCGACGACCTTCGGGCGGGACGGCGCCTGGGGTACCTGGGTGCACCGCTGGACGGCGGAGGAGGGACGCCACGCCATCGCGATGCGGGACTATCTGATGGTGACCCGTGGTGTTGACCCGGTGGCCCTTGAGCGGGGCCGCATGATCCAGATGCAGCACGGGTTCGACGGCGACGAGAAGACACCGCTGCGCGCCATCGCCTACGTCTCCTTCCAGGAACTCGCGACGCGGATCAGCCACCGCAACACGGGCCGGTTCACCCAGGACCCCACCGCGGAGAAGTTGCTCGCCCGGGTGGCCGCGGACGAGAACCTCCACATGATCTTCTACCGGAACCTGATCACCGCCGCGCTGGAGATCGCCCGGTCCGCGACGGTCCGGGCCATCGCCGAGGAGATCGTGACGTTCCAGATGCCCGGGACGGGTATCGACGACTTCGATCGCAAAGCCAAGCAGATCGCCCGGGCCGGGATCTACGACCTTCGCATCCACCACGACGAGGTCGTCACGCCACTCCTGCGGCACTGGAAGTTCTTCGACCTCGACGGCCTCGACGCCCAGGCCGAACAGGCCCGCACAAACGTCGCGCAGTACCTCGAGGCTGTCGATGGTCTCGCCAGGAAGTACGAGGAGAAGCGCGCGAACGCGCTCGCCGCCGCCCGGGCCTGAACCAGCGCCGCGGGCCGTGTGGCACACGGATCAGCAGGACTGACCGGCGGGGTGGTGCCGTGGCCGGTGGGCCGCGAGACAATGACCTAGGGCCTACCGGCCTACCGG
>NZ_CAUVXO010000084.1:0-4629 GCF_963555865.1 Protofrankia sp. Cr1 | reverse complement strand
GCACCAGCACCAGCACCAGCACCAGCCCAACAACGACGGGAGACCTCGTGCAGCTCGGGATGATCGGTCTTGGCCGGATGGGCGCCAACCTGGTGCGTCGGCTCATGCGCGACGGGCACGACTGCGTCGTCTACGACGTCAACCCGGCGGCGGTGGAGCAGCTGGCGGCCGAGGGCGCGACCGGCGCCAGGACGCTCGCGGAGTTCGCGGCGGCGCTCACCGTCCCCCGCGCCGCCTGGGTGATGGTCCCCGCCGGGCTCACCGGTGAGACCGTGTTCGCGCTCGCCGAGCACTTCGACGCTGACGACATCATCATCGACGGTGGAAACTCCTACTACCGCGACGATGTGGACCGGGCTGCCGAGCTCGCCGACCGGCGCATCCACTACGTCGACGTCGGCACATCCGGTGGGGTCTTCGGGCTGGAACGCGGCTTCTGCCTGATGATCGGGGGCGAGCGTGACGTCGTGTCACGGCTCGAACCGCTGTTCGCCACGATCGCCCCGGGGCTGGCGACGGCACCGCGTACGCCGGGTCGCACCGGTGAACCGACCCAGGCCGAAAAGGGCTACCTGCACTGCGGGCCGAACGGAGCCGGACACTTCGTGAAGATGGTCCACAACGGCATCGAGTACGGGATGATGGCAGCCTTCGCCGAGGGGATGGCCATCCTCAGCAAGGCCGGCATCGGCCGGGAGCATGCCGGTGACCACGACGCCGAGACCACCCCGTTGGCGCACCCTGAGTACTACCAGTACGACCTCGACATCGCGGAAGTGGCCGAGGTCTGGCGCCGGGGCAGCGTGGTCAGCTCCTGGCTGCTGGACCTGACAACGGCGGCGCTCGTCGAGGACCCGAAACTGGAGTCGTTCAGCGGCCGGGTGTCCGACTCGGGCGAGGGCCGCTGGACCGTACTCGCCGCGGTCGAGGAGGGTGTACCCGCCCATGTGCTCACCACCTCGCTGTACGAGCGGTTCGCCTCCCGCGGCGAGGCCATGTATGCGGACAAACTGCTGTCTGCAATGCGCAAGCAGTTCGGCGGCCACACCGAAAAACCAATCGGCTGACGCCTATGTGCTGAGCGCTGCTACGTGCTGAGCGCTGCTACGTGCTGAGCGTTGCTACTTGCTGAGTGACGCCACGTCGCCCATGACGATCAGCGGCCGGCTGGCGGGCGACAGCCACGCGAGGATGGCGATGATGCCCTCTCGGGTCACGGTGACGCAACCCTGGGTCGCATCACCGTGATCAACATGTAGCCAGATGCCGCCGCCGGCCGCCGCGCCGAGGGGACGGTTCGGGTCTGATGGCGGGTAGCCGGGCATCCGGTTGTAGTCGATCGCGACCACGTAGTCGAACGCGGCCGCCATGGCCGGCTCACCCGCCTGATAGTAGGACGGCCGGTACTCGTACGGCATCAGCGTGCCCGGGTCGGGTTGACGCCCGCCCGCGGCGGTGAGGGTGAACACACCGACTGGGCTACGCAGATCACCATCTATATGGTCCGACGACCAGCCGTTTTCCGCGTTGCGGCCGGTGAGTGGAGCAGCGACCTGGATCCAGCCGCCACCACCGTCGAGGCGTTGCCACAAGGTAACTGTGTTGATCGTGGCTGTCTGGTCAGGCGCCGACACCACAACCACCTGGCGGTTCACGTCGGTGATCCGCCCGGACATCTCCGCACCAAGCTCAGAAATCGTCGTGTACTCCATCCGGCCGTCCGTGCCTCCCCTCCGCAGCCCGGGGTGCCCTGGTCCAGGCACATGTAACGCGCCCACGGCGCCTTCGACAAGTGCCGTGGTCAACTCCATGGTCGCAGGGTCGGTGATTTCGGTCGTGATGGCGACAACTTTCACCTACCGTCAGACGCCGATCGGCGGGCGCGTAGGTGGATACGGTCGCGTCAATGACCCTACCCACCTACCGATCATCAGATTAACCGGGACCTGGCCGGACACGGCCGAATCTGGCCAGATCTGGCCGGATCTGGCCGGTCGGTCTCGCCATCCACAGGTTTTTGATCAGCCTTTCGGACCAGGCTGAAGTCGTGCCACCGTACCGGAATGGCTTTTAACCCGGATTCAGCCCATATCGATACTCATGGCCCTGGCTCCGGCTGGGAAAAGATCGCAGAGTCCCAGTGCGGGGTCATCGCGGTGCGCACCGCGCTCCGGGCTGGCCTCACCCGGTCGGACATCCGCTGGAAGATCACCAGTGGCCGCTGGCAACGCCCGATGCACGGCGTACTCGTCACCCATTCCGGTCCGATCACCAGCATCCAGGCGATGTGGGCCGCCATCGAATCGATCGGTCCGGGCGCGGTCCTCGGCGGCGCCTGTGCCGCCTCTTTCGACCGCCTCCGCGGCTTCGACGGCGGGCCGATCATCGTGATCGTCGATGCCACCCGGCATGTCGCTCCCCGACCCTGCGTCCGCATCCATCGGAGCAAGAACCTCGGTTCAGATCACGTACACCCACGGAAGGTGCCGCCCAGGACGCGGCTTCCCCGGTCGATCCTGGACATGGCCAACTGGGCCGAGGACGACGATGACGCCCGCGCGGCGCTGGCCGCCGGTGTCCAGCAGCGGCTGGTCACCGTCGCGGACCTTCGTCGCGCCGTGGAAGGACGCGGACCGCTACGCCGCCATAGCCTGATCATCGACACCCTGAGCGACCTTGACGACGGCGCCCACTCGGTAGCTGAAATCCTGTACCGGAATATCGAGAAACGCTTCGGGCTGCCTTCCGGCCAACGACAGAAGCAGATCGACGCCGGTGGCCGGCGTTATCTCGACGTCTGGTACGAACCGTGGCGGGTCTGGATCGAGATCGACGGTGGGTATCACCGGGAAGCACAGCACTGGTGGAGCGATCTGGCCCGGCAGAATGCCGGCGTCCTCCAGGACCGCATGATCCTCCGCTTTCCCGTTCACGCGCTGCGGAGCCAGCCGGAACACGTCGCCGGTCAGGTCATGACAGCGCTCCGCCAGCGCGGGTGGGACCCGGATCTTTAGAACGACCGGGGCAATAGGGACGCAGCGTCGCGGCACCGGGCGCGGTTAGGTGGACCACGTCACCATGGCGACCGATTCCACCTACCGTCGGACGACATTCGGCCGAACGGTAGGTGGTTCCGGTCATCAGGACGGCCTCAACGGCCTACGCTTGGTCGGCGATGGGGAGGTAGAGCCGGGCACCGTGGGCTGCGAACTCCTCGGCCTTCTCCCGCATCCCCGCCTCAACGGCCTCGGTGGTATCCAGCCCGTGGTCGGCGGCGTACTTACGCACGTCCTGACTGATCCGCATCGAGCAGAAGTGCGGGCCGCACATCGAGCAGAAATGGGCCGATTTGGCGGGCGCCGCGGGCAGCGTCTCATCATGGAACGCCTCGGCGGTTTCCGGGTCGAGCGCAAGATGGAACTGGTCGGCCCAGCGAAAGTCGAACCGGGCGTCGGAGAGGGCATCGTCCCACGCCTGGGCGCCCGAATGCCCCTTGGCGAGATCCGCCGCGTGGGCTGCGATCTTGTAGGCGATCACGCCGGCCTTCACGTCGTCGCGGTCGGGCAACCCGAGGTGCTCCTTGGGCGTGACATAGCAGAGCATCGCCGTGCCGTACCAGCCGATCATCGCGGCGCCGATCGCGGAGGTGATGTGGTCGTAGCCCGGCGCGATATCCGTGGTCAGCGGCCCAAGGGTGTAGAAGGGCGCGTCGTGACACAACTCGCTCTGCAGCTCCATGTTTTCTTTGATCTTGTGCATGGGGACGTGCCCCGGGCCTTCGATCATGACCTGGACGTCGTGCGCCCACGCGACAGAGGTGAGCTCCCCCAGCGTTGCCAGCTCCGCGAGCTGGGCGGCGTCGTTGGCGTCCGCGATCGACCCCGGCCGCAGCCCGTCCCCAAGGGAGAACGTGACGTCATAGGCCCGCAGAATCTCGCACAGTTCGGCGAAATGCGTGTAGAGGAAGTTCTCCTCATGGTGAGCCAGGCACCAGGCGGCGAGCATCGAGCCGCCGCGGGAGACGATCCCGGTCTTGCGCCGCGCGGTCAGCGGGACGTAACGCAACAGCACCCCGGCATGGACGGTCATGTAGTCCACACCCTGCTCGCACTGTTCGATCACGGTGTCCCGGTAGACCTCCCAGGACAGCTCCTCGGCCTTACCCCCGACCTTCTCCAGCGCCTGATAGATCGGCACAGTTCCGATCGGCACCGGGGAGTTTCGAACGATCCACTCTCGGGTGGTGTGGATGTCACGCCCGGTGGACAGATCCATGACGGTGTCGGCACCCCAGCGGGTCGCCCACACCATCTTGTCGACCTCCTCCTCGATGGACGAGGTCACCGCCGAGTTTCCGATATTCGCGTTGATCTTCACAAGGAAGGCGCGGCCGATCGCCATCGGCTCGGACTCCGGGTGGTTGGGGTTCGCCGGCAGCACCGCCCGACCGGCCGCGATCTCCGTGCATACGGTCTCGGCGGACAGACCCTCCCGCAGGGCCACGAACTGCATCTCCTGCGTGACTTCGCCGCGGCGGGCGTACGCCAGCTGGGTGACCGCCCGACCGGCCAGTGCCCGGCGAGGTGACCGCGCCCGCAGCCCTTCACCGTCACGGATCACGGGCCCGGC
>NZ_CAUVXO010000083.1:15832-16870 GCF_963555865.1 Protofrankia sp. Cr1 | reverse complement strand
GCTCTCCTCCTGCTGGCCGGCTGTACCCCGTCTCCCAAGGGGGACGGCACCATCGAACCTCTGATCTTCATGGCGATTCCCAGCCAGCGGCCCGGACCGCTGGAGGAATCCTTCCAACCAGTCCTCAGAATGCTGGAGCACGAGACCGGCAGGAAGATCCGATTCCGGGAGGCGCACGACTACGCGGAGGTCATCGAGGGCGTCCGCACCGGAAAGGTCCAGATAGCCGAGCTGGGACCGTTCTCATATGTGCTCGCCAAACACCAGGGTGCCCGGATCACTGCCGTCGTGGCCCGGGTCACCCAGCAGGGAGACCTTCCCAAATATCAGTCCTACGGCATCACCCGCGCCGATTCCTCGATCAGTACTCTCGCCGATTTTCGCGGCAAGAAGATCTGTTTCGTCGACGAGAACTCCGCATCCGGATACCTGTATCCGAAAGCTGCGTTACTGGACGTGGGCATCTCGGTGGAGCGGGATGTCGACCCACAATTTATGCGTGCACATGACCTCTCGGGAATCGCGGTGGCGACCGGACAGTGTGACGCCGGATTTGCTTACAACGCGATAATGGACCTCCGACTGTTGGAACAGAAGCAGATCAAGCCCGGCGAGATCAAGGTTGTCTGGAGATCCGATCCAATTCCCAGCGGTCCTTTAGTGATTCTCGAAAGCCTGCCGGCGAAGCTGCGCGACCAGATGGTTACGGCATTACAAAAGAAGTCCAGTGCCGACTACCTGCGGGCGAACGGGTTCTGCGAGGGTGCATGTCTCATCGCCGACGGATTTTCGTACGGTTTCGGGCCCCTCGACGACGCCGCCTACGACGGTGTGCGGGAGGTGTGCAGGAAGGTCGGGGAGAAGTCCTGCGAGAAGGCCTGAACGGCCCTCGCCCGGGCGCGGAGCGCATCGGTCACCGTCTGGGGATCAGCTCGCTCAGCCGACCGGCCACGACGGAGATCATGGCGCTGGACAGGCGCGGTGCCGCGGTCACGTCGTCGACGACGGCGCGTACCCGGTCGGCCCGGGCTCCGGTAG
>NZ_CAUVXO010000083.1:12974-15373 GCF_963555865.1 Protofrankia sp. Cr1 | reverse complement strand
TGATCCGGTCGATGGCCGCGTCCAGGTCGAACTCGGGCGTGGCCATGGCCGCCTCGGTCAGCTCCGACCGGGCGCGGGCGACGTCCGCCCGCAGGGTCGCGGCCGCGATGTGCTCCCAGTACGACTGACCCGGCAGCTGCGCACCGCGGCCGATGAGGTGTGCCAGGCCCAGGCGTCCCAGGCCCAGATTCGTTCCGATGGCGGTGTAGACGTGCAGTACGTCTCCCGGTTCGAGGTCGTTGCGCAGGGCCACGTCGACGATGTCGAGTGCCGGGCTCATCGCGTCGAGCCACGCGACGCGCTCGGCCAGCCGCGCTGGCAGGCCGCGCTCGTAGAGCTGCTCGGCCAGTGCCAGGATGCCGGCCAGTTCCTGGTCGGATCCGACGGTGGCGAGCACGGCGGGCAGGGCCGCCGCAACATCCCGCATGCCGTCGGCGTATCGGGTGATCTCCGCTTCGATGTCCAGCGGCGACCGGCGGGCCCGCAGCAGCCACAGCGCGGATTCCTCGTGGACGAAGTGACAGTGCAGCAGCGCCTCGGCGGTGGGGTCGGTGGAGCCCACGGCCGGGCGGGTGCGGCTGCCCTCCCCGAGGCAGTGGACGTCCATGGCGTCCCAGATGTCGGTGAGGCCGAGCAGGTCGCGGGTGATGACGAAGGCCCGGGTGCCCTGGCCGGTGTCCGCGCCGGTCAGTTCACGCAGCCGAAAGAGGAAACCGGCGCCGACCCGGTCGATGATCGAGTTGGCGAGCTGGGAGGCGATGATCTCCCGTCGCAGCGGGTGGCGGTCGAAGTGTTCGCGCAGCGTCCCCCGCAGCGAGGCCGGCAGGTATGCATCCAGGGTGGGCCCGCCGACCGGCTCGTCGGGCAGGCCTGAGGCCAACAGCGACCGGGCAACCATCCGTTTGGCGTAGGCGTGCAGGACGGCGATCTCCGGCCGGGTGTAGGTCCGTCCCTTGGCAAGCCGGTTGCCGAGCTCTTCGGTGTCCGGCAGGGTCTCGACATCCGGGTCGATCTCGCCGGTCTCCACCAGATGGGTGATGAGCCGGGACAACCCGTCCGCCATGGACATGGCATGGCGTTCGGCCGCGCTCAGCGCCAGGGCCTGGCGGGCGGAGTCGACCAGAACCGCTCGGGTGACGTCGTCGGTGGCCGATGCCAACAGCCGTTCGCGGTCGACCCGGTCGATCGCTCCCTTGCTGATGGCCAGGTCAAGGCCGATCTTGAGATTGACCTCGCGATCGGAGCAGTTCACCCCGGCGGAGTTGTCGACGAAGTCGGTGTTGCAGCGACCGCCGTGCATGGCGAACTCGACCCGGGCGGCATCGGTGAGGCCGAGGTTCCCGCCCTCGGCCACGACCCGGGCGCGCAGCTCGACCGCGTCGACCCGCATCCCGTCCCGCGCCTTGTCCCCGACCGCGCCGTGTTCCTGCGTGCTCGCCTTGACCCAGGTGCCGACACCGCCGTTCCACAGCAGGTCGACCGGTGCGCGCAGCACCGCCCGGACCACGGCGTCGGCGGGCAGCGCATCGTCGCCTACCCCGAGCAGTTCCCGTACCTGTTCGGTCAGTTCGATCTGCTTGGCCGACAGCGCGAACACACCACCGCCGGGCGACAGCGCGGAGCGGTCGTAGTCGTCCCAGCTGCTCCCGGGCAGCGCCGCGAGGCGTTCGCGCTCGGCGAACGAGCGGGCCGGGTCGGGGTCGGGGTCGAGAAAAATGTGACGATGATCGAATGCGGCGACCAGGCGGAGGTAGCGGGAGAGGAGCATGCCGTTGCCGAAGACGTCCCCGGACATGTCGCCGATGCCGACGACGGTGAGCGGTTCGCGGTCGGCGTCCACGCCCAGTTCGGTGAAATGACGGCGAACGGACTCCCACGCGCCCCGGGCGGTGATGCCCAGCGCCTTGTGGTCGTACCCGGTGCGGCCACCCGAGGCGAACGCGTCACCGAGCCAGTACCCGCTCGATCTCGCCACCTCGTTGGCGAGATCGGAGAAGCGCGCCGTGCCCTTGTCCGCGGCGACCACGAGGTAGCTGTCCGGCCCGTCATGGCAGATCATGCCCGGGCTGCGGACGGTTGCGCCGTCGACCCGGTCGTCCACGAGGGCCAACAGCGCCCGCATGAACTCCGCGTAGCAGGACCGGGCCAGCGTGGCGAGCTCGTCGGGGTCCGACGGCGGACGGCGCAGCACGAAGCCGCCCTTGGCGCCGTCCGGCACGATGATGGCGTTCTTGACCCGCTGGGCTTTCATCAGGCCGAGAATCTCGGTGCGCAGGTCCTCCTGGCGGTCGGACCACCGGATGCCGCCACGGGCCAGCGCGGCCCCGCGAAGATGGACCGCGTCGAACAGCCCGGAACTGACGAAGGTTTCCGCCTCGGGCACCGGCGGCGGCAACCAG
>NZ_CAUVXO010000083.1:7328-12509 GCF_963555865.1 Protofrankia sp. Cr1 | reverse complement strand
GGACGAGGTCCCGCAACCGGCGGAGGACCATGTCGTCGTTGATGCCGGTCACCCACCCCAGCGCGTCCTCCAGCCGCGCGTGCAGCCGTCCGGTCTCCGTGGGACTCACCCGTGCCGGGTCCATCCGGGCGTGGAACAGTGCGACGAGATCGTGCGCATAGGACGGGTGGGCGGTCAGGACGCGGTGGGCGTAGCGGGTTCCCAGCGACGTTCCAGCCAGGCGCAGGTAACGGAACAGCGCCCGCAACAGCCCCACCTCCCGGGCGGTGAGCCCGGCGGTCAGCACGAGTGAGTCGAGGCTGTCGCTGTCGATGTCCCCGCGTGCGAGGCCCGCCAGAATGCCGCGCAGCCCGTCCATCTGCCTGAGGGCGGCGTCGGCGAGCGCCGGTGTGGCGCGCACGTGGTACTCGTCCAGGCTGACGGTGCCCCCGAGCGGGCCCGGTTGGCTCGGCAGCCAGCGATGGGTCGTCGCGCGTAGGCCGAGGTTGGTGAGCACGGGTACGACATCGGCTATGGGTGGACCCTCGCCGTGCCAGGCGAGCCACACCGCCAGTGTGGCGGGACCACCGTCGTCGGTGCGGGCGGCGGCAAAACCCGGTTCCCCACCGTGGAGCAGCGCGGCCGTAGCTGCCTCGGCGCCCGTGCGGGCGTCGCCGGGAGAGACCCGGTAGCGGACAGGTTGCTGGCGCACCACGTCTTCAGCATCGCCAGTTGGGCTCGTGCGCGCACTCCGGCGTGCCGGGGCCGGTGAACGATGTCGGTGAACAGGGCCGGTGAACAGGGCCGGTGAACGAGGCGGATCCGGCAGCTGTGCCCAGCCTGGTCGGCAGGTGTCCGCGACGCGACGCCATGGAGGTATGCCGACATCGTGCACCAGCCGGTGCGGCCTCTGGGACACTCACGCGTCATGGACGCTGTGATGCTGGTCGGAGGACAGGGTAGTCGGCTGCGCCCGCTGACGATGTCAGCACCGAAACCGATGCTTGCGGTCGCCGGCGTTCCGGTGACCGCCCACATGCTTGCTCGTGCGCGTGACGCGGGCATCACCCGTGTTGTTCTCGCCACCTCATACCGGGCCGAAGTGTTCGAGGAGTACTTCGGCGACGGCTCCGCACACGGTCTGGAGCTGGAGTACGTCACCGAGACCGAGCCGCTGGGAACCGGCGGTGCGATCCGCAACGTCGCGTCACGGCTGCGCGGTGGTCCGGGCGACCCGGTGGTCATCTTCAATGGCGACATCCTGTCGGGTCTGGACATCGTCGCGTTGGTGCGCCGGCACCGGGACGCCGACGCGGCCGTCACCCTGCATCTGACCGAGGTCGGTGACCCCCGTGCCTTCGGCGTGGTCCCCACCGACGCAGACGGCCGCGTCACCCAGTTCCTGGAGAAGACCCCCGATCCGCCGACCAACCGGATCAATGCGGGCTGTTACGTCTTCCGGCGGTCAGTGATCGACGACATTCCGGCCGGCCGGCCGGTCTCGGTCGAGCGGGAGACCTTTCCGGGGTTGCTGGCGTCCGGCGTTCTCGTGGTCGGCTACGTCGACAGCACGTACTGGCTGGATCTGGGTACCCCGGAGGCGTTCATCCAGGGTTCCCGCGACCTGGTGACGGGACGGATCACATCCTCCGCGCTGCCGGGACCCGTCGGTGACCAGCTGGTGCTGGCCGGCGCGTCCGTCGCCGCGGACGCGAAGATCAGCGGGGGGGCGGTGGTGGGTGCCGGCGCCGTGGTGGGTTGCGGCGCCACGGTGGACGGTGCGGTGCTCTTCGACGGTGCGGTCATCGGTGACGGTGCGGTGGTGCGTGGATCGGTCGTCGGCGCTGGCGCGGTCATCGGTGCACGGGTGTCACTGGACGGGGTCGTCGTGGGCGACGGTGCGCGGATCGAGCCCGACAACGAGCTGCGGGCTGGTGTGCGGGTGTTTCCCGGGGCGGTCCTCGGCGCGGGCGCGATCCGCTTCAGCTCGGACCGCGCCTGACCGCTGTGCCATCCGACGCTGATGCCCAGCCGACGCTGATGCCCGGGTTCCCCCGGGGCCACCAGCGCCGGCGCCGGGCTTACGGCGTGGAGGTGGCCGCGCCCGCCGGGGCGGACGTGGCGGTACTGGTATCCGAGCCGGCGCTCGGCGCGGTGCCGGCCTGGGTGTTGTCGGCCTGTGCGCTGTCAGCCTGTGCGCTGTCAGCCTGCGCGGTGCCGGCGATGGTCGGGCTCAGGTTGAGCGGGCCGCCGAGCGCACCGGACTCGGGCGCGGTGGGGGATGCCCACGCAGCGCCGGCCAGGCTGGGGTTGGCGTAGGTCTTCACGAACTCCTTGATGGCCGACTCCGACACGGTCGCGCATCGCTGGGTGCGGTCCCACGCCGTCAGCACGAAGTGTCTGTTGTCGGCGAACTCGCTGCGTGCCCAGGGGACGGCGATGAACCGGCTGCCGGCCGCGTCCGCGGCGGTACGCAGCGCGGTGACCTGGTCGTCCGGGAGTTTCGGGTCGTACCAGCCGATGACGAAGCCGTGTTCCAGGTTGTGGACGGCGCGCTCGATCCGCAGGTTGGGGATGCGCTCGTAGAAGCGGTAGGCGTCCGGCAGCGGGCTGGCATCGTGGTTACCCGACGATGGCGGCGCGAGGTCGTAGTTGACCGTCTGGTCGGCCGCGACGTGGGTGTTGCCGCGGGAGGCGTCGTTGACGACTCCGGTACACCCGGCCGCGGTCGCCGCCGCGCTCGCCGCGGTGACGTGACCGACCGAGTGGGACTCATCCTTCGCCTGGTTGGCCACCAGCGCGTAGACGATGATGCCGGCCAGCACCGCGACTGCGACCAGGCCGCCGGTTCCGTAGATCAGAAAGGAACGCCGGCGTTCCTGGCGCCGTTGTTCCCGCCGGAGCGTATCGAGTCTTGCGTTGCGTTCCGCACTCTTTTTTCCCACGGCGCAGGATCCTACGGAGGGTCGGTGGTCGCCCGCGCACCTCGTCCCCGCCGGACCCGCCGGACCCGCCGGACTACCGGTTGACGACGAACGCGGCGACATCGCGCGCCGGGCGATCGGCAGGCGCCTGCGCCGGGTGCCCGATGCCGACGGCACCCATAGGCTGCCACTGCGCCGGCAGCCCCAGCACGGCGCGGACCACGTCCGGGCAGAACAAGGTACTCGAAACCCAGCATGATCCCAGGTCGTCCGCGGCCAGGCAGACCAGCATGTTCTGCACGCCGGCACCCATCGCGACCAGGAACATCCGCTCCTCCGCGGCGGCCCGCCGGCTGTCCGGGTAGGCGTGGGCGCCGTCGGTGACCAGGCACGGGATGACCAGGACGGGCGCACGGCGCAGCACGTTCCCGCGGGCGAGCCGCCGGGCGACCGCCGCCTCGTCGAAGCCGTCGGCGGTCAGGTCCGCGGCCCAGGCGGTGGCCATCGCGTCAAGGAGCTGGTCGCGGGCCTGCGTCACGACCACGAACCGCCACGGTGCGGTGTGGTGCGGTGCGGGCGCGGTCAGGGCCGCCGCGAACGCACGCTCGATGGCGGCCGGATTCACCGGCCGGTCGCTGAACTCGCGGATGGTCCGCCGAGCGCTGACCGCCGCCCGCTGGGCTTCGGCGGTGCCGAGCCGGAACATGTCCTCAGCCGCCGGGCGTACCAGTGCCCGGACCCCGCGACCGTCGTCGGCGCGCGCGCGGAATCCGCGTACGAGCGCCACCGGCACTCCGGTCAGCTTCCCTTTGACCAGGTCGGCGGCGGCAGCCAGCTCATCCGCCTCGGCGATCTCGGTCATGCCGAGTTCGTTGCCGTACGGGTCGACATCGCCAACGTGGCTGCGCAGGGCGGCCATGCCCGCGACGCCGATGGCATGGTCGGTCAGGCCGGCCCGCCACGGCCGACCGGTGGTGTCGCTGACGATGACGGCGACGTGCACGCCCAGGCGCGCGTGCAACCCGTCCGCCAGCGCCCGGGCGCTGGCATCCGGGTCGACCGGCAGCAGGGCGATCTCATCCTTGATCACATTGGATGCGTCCACCCCGGCGCTGGCGATGACGAACCCGTGCCGGGTCTCCACGATCCGGGTCGGCCCCCGCCGCGCCACCTCACGGACGGTTTCGGCCTCGACGGCGGCCAGCCGGGCCGCCTCCCGGTCGCCGTCGACGCGGAGGAGTCGTCCTTCCGCCTTTGAGACGATCTTCGAGGTGACCACGAGGATGTCGCCGTCGCGTAGGTGGAGCTCGCGGGCGGACAGTGCCGTCACGATGAGTGCGGAAAGGTCGTCACCGGCGCGTACCTCACCGATTCCGGCCACGGCGATGATTTCCAGCGCGTCAGACACCGGCGAGCTCCAGGGCGGCGCGCACGATCTCGACCGTTGCCGCGACGTCGGTCATCAGCAGTGGACGGGCCTTCACGGTGACCCCGGGTACCTCGGTGCCGGTGTCGGCGGTGTCGACCAGCCAGCCGTCGAGAATCCCGTCGCCAGGGGCGGCGCGCCGGCGGGCACCGTAGTGGGTAGCCACGGCGCCGGCGCTGGTGGCCACACCGATCGCGGTGAGACAGGCGTCCGCCATGCCGCGAACGGGCGCACCGCCGATGATCGGGGATACGCCCACGACCGGTGCGGGCGTCTGCGTCAGCGCCGCTCGCACCCCGGGTACCGCGAGGATCGACCCGATGGACACCACCGGATTCGACGGCGGGAGGAGCACGACATCGGCGTCGGCGAGCGCGTCGAGAACGCCGGGCGCGGGTTGCGCGGCTTCGGCGCCCACCGAAATGATCTCCAGGGCTGGTGTGGCGGCACGCATCCGCAGCCACCACTCCTGAAAATGGATGGCTCGACGGCCTTCGTCGGTCTCCACGACGACGTGCGTCTCAACCCGTTCGTCGCTCATCGGCAGCAGCCGGATGCCGGGCTTCCACCGTTGGCAGAGTGCCGCGGTGACCTCGGTGAGCGGGTAGCCGGCGGCAAGCATCCGGGTGCGCACGAGATGGGTGGCAAGATCGCGGTCGCCGAGGCCGAACCAGGTGGGACCCACCCCGTAGGCCGCCAGCTCCTCTGCCACGGTGAACGTCTCGCCGTGGCGACCCCAGCCACGCTCGGGGGAGATACCACCGCCGAGCGTGTACATGACGGTGTCGAGATCAGGGCAGATCCGCAGGCCGTGCAGGGTGATGTCGTCACCGGTGTTGCCGATCACGGTGA
>NZ_CAUVXO010000083.1:4528-6885 GCF_963555865.1 Protofrankia sp. Cr1 | reverse complement strand
TGTCTGCGTCCGGTAACGCTGCCTGCACCCCGACCAGGAAGCGGGCGCCACCGATGCCACCCGCGAGAGCTGTGATCTTCACCTGATCCTCACGTCCCGCCATCCTGCCATCGGTCGGCCCCAGGCGTGCGGTGTCCGCGGCCGAAGGCGGCGCGGTCGGACAGGTCGTCGGGGCCACGGCGCATGTTCCGAGGAGCCGGCGCGGCCTCGTCGTCAGGAGACCGCGCCTGTCGTCGAAGCCCAGGTCCGGGTTTCGTTGAGGGCTTCCTTGCTGACGATGGCGTCGCTGAGTGAGATGCCGAGACGATTGGCGATGGCGCACACGAAGATCAGCACGTCGGCGAGTTCCTCGTCGACCGTGCCGACGACCGATCCGGCCGCCGTGCTGAGGTCCTGGCGTTTACGGACTGCCTTGAACAGCTCGCCGACTTCTTCGCCGAGGAGGAGCGCCTGCTCGGTGACGCTGCGGTCGGAGAACCCGCGTTCGGCTTCCATGTCAGCGACGTACTGCTGCAGGTCTGTCAGGTCGAAGCCTCGGTCGAGTGGGCGCACGGGAGAAACGGATCCTTTCTGGTAGGGGGCTGGCGCAATGGTTCAGTAGGCCAAGGTGAGTTGGTTGGGGTCGGGACGGGCCGGCCGGCCGCGCCAGCCGGAGCGCAGCGCTTCGGCGGCCGAGGACAGCCGGCGGGCCAGGCCGCGGGAGGCGCGCCCGGGAGCGAGTGTGGGACGAACGGCCAGTGCGGTGGGATCCCAGGTCCAGGTGCCTTGGACACGGCCGTCGAGTAGCACGGTTGGCAGCGCTTCGCCGATCTGGTTGAAGGCCATGTTCGGGGGGAGGTCCGCCAGGTACCGGCTGCGGGTCTCGAAGTACGCCTTGAGCGCGATGTCCTCGTGCGCCAGCAGGTTCAGGCCCGTCATGTCGGCGTCGGCTGCCAGGAACAGCTCGTAATGCGCGGCTGGCATGTAGGCCGGCGGGGCGCTCCACGGTGTGGCAAGTTCGAGCCAGTCGCCGGTCCAGTTCGGCTGCCAGCCGCCGAGCGTGTGTCGTTTTGCCGGCCGCGGTTAATCCTGCGAACGCGATATTCAGCCGATGGGGAGACACGCAAATCCTTCCATGACGACCTTGTCTGCGGCCGGCTTCGGCGTCCTACGAGCTGCCGGCCTTATGGTGATCATGTTGTGTCGTCATACTCACCGGCCTTCACCGCGGTGAGGAAATCAGCCCACGCTGCCGGGGTAATCGGGATCGGACGAGAGAGCGAGGACCGGAAGAAGACCAGGTGCGGCCCGCGGGCGACCCACACCACATCCACCGCTGTCGGTGTCGTGGTGCTCGGTGCGCGCCACGACGCGACACGCGAAACGAGTGCCGAGAGGTGCACGGAGGTCCTTCCTGGTAGCTGCGCCTGCCCCGGCGGACCGGGTCAGCACCGAGGCAGGCGCGATCAGGGACCGCCCCGCCCACGGTGCGGCCGGCGACCGGGGCGGGGTGGTGTGGAGGGGCCGCCTCGGGATGTGACGGCCCCCGTCTCAGGTGCCGGCCGACGCCGGCTCGGGTGTGTAGACATCGACGGGCACGACGGTGTAGTTGGACAGCCTGGATGCGCGGGCGTGCCGATCGGCGGCCTGCGGGCTACCGAACTGGGCGATGGCTCGGGTAGGCCGGAGCCTGCTTTCCAGGCCGATGACCGCCCAGTCGTTGCCTTCCGCCCAGGCAGTCGGAAGCACCCAGTAGTCCACGCCGGGCTGCTGGTTGGCCCAGCCGCTGGCGACCTGCGGACTGCGGGCGGCGGGGACAGACGCGGCTGTCGCCGGGAAGTGCTCGATGACCGTGCGAAGGGCGGTGTCGCGCCCCGGGGTGGCGGCCACGCTGGCCCGCGCCGCCGCCGGCCGGGCAAGACCGAGAACTCGGCCCAGGCGACGAGCTCGCAGCGCGCCGGCCATACCCAGCGGCTGACCTGCGCATGCCGGTCGTCGACGAGCAGCGGCGCCGTTCCCGCCCGCACCTGACCATGGGCCCAGGCGTGGACGGTGTCGAAGTCGGGGAACGCCCCGAGCAGGCTGCCGGTCGGTGCCCAGACGACGCAGTGGTACTCGGACATCGGGGGTTTCACCCTCTCCCCGGCCCGCCGCAGGCGGACCGGGATCGCGGGAGCACCGCGCCCAGCTGCCCCGCCGCCGTGACAACGGCGCGGCTAACCTCCGACCGGCCCGTGAAGCAGGCGATTTTCGTAGATTCCGGAGACATCTGGTTATGCCCCGGTTATGGTTCGTTGCGCCATGGTGCTGATCGGACCTCACACGGGCGACGAGTGCCAGGGTGTGTGCCCGGGCTGTCCCCTGTGACAGCCGCTCGT
>NZ_CAUVXO010000083.1:3359-4156 GCF_963555865.1 Protofrankia sp. Cr1 | reverse complement strand
CACACCCGACGGGAGCGGGGATGGACGATGACCCTCTGGTCCGGCTCGGCGCAGGCCTGCGCCGCCACCGCCTCGAGGCAGGCCTGACGCAGACCGGCCTCGCCGCGATGGTCGATGGCTACTATGACCGCGAGTCGCTGCGAACGATCATCTCGAAGTGCGAGCGGGGCCGCGCGGCGCCCAGCGAGGCTGTGATGGGCGAGCTCGACCGTCTGCTCGGCGCCGGCGGCGGCCTGGTCGGCCTGCTCCGCCAGGCGCGCGCCAAGGCGCTCCGGGCCCAGGTCGCCAGGCTCTACACCGTGGTGGACGTGCCGGAGACGGAGAGCGCACCCTGGGCCGGGGAGGAGGAGACACAGGTGGTGGACCAGGACCGGCGGGAGTTCGGCCTCACGCTCGCCGCGGTCATCGCGGCAGCGGCCGACGCCAGCCATGCCATGGCGACCGCCGACCCGTCCCCACTGACTCTCGAGGAGATGGAAGCCGCCGCAGACCTCCTCACCGCGCAGCTCTACGACCTGCCGAAGGACATCCTGTTGCGCCGTGCCGCGGGTCAGTGGCACCAGGCGCACCAGGCGCTCAGCCGGCTGGTGAGCGGGCCGGTCCGCGCCCGCCTGCTGGTGCTCGCCGGTGGTCTTGCCTGCCGGGCGGCGGCTCTCGGCCGGCGGACCGGTGACGCGACCGTGCTGCGACATTTCGGTGTGCTCGCCGGCCAGTACGCGGCTGAGTCCGGCGATCCGCTTCTCGTCGGCGACGTCGCCTGTCTGCGGTCGCGTACCGCCTTCCAGGCCGCCCAGTAC
>NZ_CAUVXO010000083.1:0-2866 GCF_963555865.1 Protofrankia sp. Cr1 | reverse complement strand
AACCTGATCTCGGCCCGCCAAGCCCTGCGGACCATGATGCGCGGTCAGAACCGCCCAGGCGGGTGACGGCGGTGCCGGGCGGCGACGGTGCGCAGTTCGTGCGCCGCCCGACCGAAGCCGCCTTGCATCAGCATCGTCAGGGCGCTGTGCTCGCGCGCGTAGACCCAGACCCCCGAGGCCGGGGAGCGGAACGGGATGACAGAGACGCCGACAGCGTCGAAGGGTTCCGTCTTGAGGTAGGTCAGGCCGCCGCTGCCGCACAGATACGACCCGGCTCCGGTGACGGCCGCGAGGTCGGCGAGACGCTGTGATCTCCCCTGGCGGGAGGGGAGATCGCTGCCGCGCAGGATCTGGCCGTTCCAGCCGAGCAGGTCCAGCAGGACGCGGGTGGAGGCTTCGGCGACGTCGGCGGTCTTGCCGGAGGCGACGAACCGCTCCAGCACGGTGTCCAGCTCTCGGCGGAGCGCGGGCCAGTGCGGGCTGGAGGAGTAGTACTGGGCGAGCATGCGGGCCACCCGCCGCCGTGAGCGATCAGGATCGGCGATCACAGCCTCGCGGATGGCTGTTTGCCGGCCGTGGGGCAGGTGGGTGGGGATGGTGAGCCACTGGCGCTGCTGCGGGTCGTGAAGGGCCGCAAGGCGTGTTCGGTGCTGGTAGTCGCGGCGGGTGAGCTGGACGTTGTCCAGGACGATCCAGTAGTCCGCCGCGAACAGCTTGGCCAGCGTGGCTAATCGGGGGAACAGGTTGGGCTGGTGGATCGCGCACAGCCCGCCCGGCAGCGGTCGCTCAGGCTTTGAGCAGACGGACGTCGAAGCCGACGGCGACGAGGGACTGATAGGCGGCATGCACGTCCTCCGGGACGTCCTGGGCGATGGCAAACCCGAGCTTCGGATACTCGATCACCCGCTGCAGGTCACCGACGAGCATGTCGACGACCATTTTTTCGTCACCGATGCTCTTGAGGTAATCGTCGAACTCCAGCGGCTGCGACGCGCAGACCACCTCGATCTCGGGCCACACCTTGCGGGCGGTGGCGAAGGAGCGTCGCTCCATATAGGGCATGGACACCAGCAGCACCGACGCTGGGGTGATGCCCGCCGCGGCCAGGACATCACGGGAGAACGTGATGTTCTCACCCGTGTTGCGGGCCCTAGGCTCCACCAGGATCGCGGTGTCCGGGACACCGAGTTCGAGGGCATGCTCCCGGAAGTGGACGGCCTCACCGCGGGGGAACCGCTCCGGCGCGGTGGGGTTGGGGCCGCCGGTGAACACCAGGGTCGAAAACAGCCCGGCGCGATACAGCTCGGCGCAGAACACCGGCACCCCAAGATCGTGACTGCCCAGGCCAATCGCGACGTCGACCGGCCGCACGTCGTGGTGCATCCGGTGGTAGTCCCAGATCAGGTTGGCCTGGTGCCGTTCGTTTTCGGTGATGGCCCGCTGGTTGTCCGTCACTCGCACCTCTCCCGCCTCATCGCCGCCGGGGGCCGGATACCCCCTCGCCGTCGGCCTTGATGCCCTCAATGCTGCGTAGCTGGTGGCGAAGCCCGTAATGCGCGGCCATCATCGCGGCGCGGTCGAGGACAGCCAGCCCATCATCCCGGGTGCCCGGGTCTGACAGCAGGATGTGACCGTGGGCGGTGTCCAGACGCACCCGCTGCATCGGCGTGTCGCTCACCCCGCTGCCGCTGCCGCTGCCGCGGGCGATGCCGATGAAGTGCAGGGCCGTACTCAGCTCGCCGGCACCGCGGTGCGCGAGAGCGAGTTTCTGATGGGCCACCGACCAGTCGTCCGGCTCGGCCAGATCGGCGAAGTCGCGGGTCGCCTCCAGCATGACGCGGGCGGCATAGTCGTGGTTGCCGTCCTTGCTCAGCGCGGTCCCCACCCACAGCCGGGCCCGGGCGCGGTCGCGCCGCGAGAGCCGCTCGTCAACCGCGAGAACGTCGTAACGGCGGGCGGCGATCTCCAGCTTGCCCGACATCTCGGCGACCACCGCGAGGGACAACTCGAGCTGGGCGACGCGGCGGGGGATGTCGAGCTGCACGAAGATCGAGCGGGCGGCGAGATACGAGTGCGGGGCCGAACGCGGCCCGGCCACAGCGCCCTGGTCGCGGGACAGGTCGCCGAGCAGGGCGGTGGACCGGGCGAACAGATACAAACCCGCCTCGTCCAGTTCCACCGGCGTGAAACGGGTCAGCCACCGGCTCAGCAGGGCGTCGGCGAAGGCGAAGTTCTGCCGGGACAGCGCGACCGCGACCCGGTCCAGGTCGTCGGTCCACGACTCGTACTCCCAGGCCCGCGGCCCGGTCGCGGTGATCCGCCGTGCCGGACCGGCCCCGGGGTTGCCGTCCGTGGCCAGGGCGGTCTCGAACCGCAGATGCACCGCGGCGTCCGCGCGGGCCAACGCGGTGTCCAAGATGGCCTGCGTGTCCGGCCTCGGCTCGGTGCCGCCCAGCAGCTTCTCCCACTTCGAGACGGTGCGGACCCCGACGCCGAGCCGTTCAGCGAACGCGCGAACGCTCAGTCGCAGCGCGACACGCAGGGCCCGAGCCTCCAGGCCGGTCCAATGGTGCACGGTCGCCACGCCTCGCCCCCTTCCTTTCGCCATGGAAGCGCGATGCCAGCGCGCGGGGAGGCGGAAGTGCGACACAAGTACAACAGCGGGTCATTTCACGGCGGATGGATCGCGACCACGCTCGAAGTCTCACCCGCGCCTTTGGACGGTCACGAGGCAACCGCGATGGAATCCTTTGAACGCGCCCGGCTGGATACCTACTTCGCCAAGATCGTCGCCAGGTTCACCCCCGACGAGCAGACCACGACCTTCCTGATCACCCACCTGCTGGCTGAGCGTCCCGGCTTCGTC
>NZ_CAUVXO010000082.1:14907-17100 GCF_963555865.1 Protofrankia sp. Cr1 | reverse complement strand
CCGGAACCAGCACCGACAAAGACGACCAGCGGGCTGGCAGCGGGCGCGGACGAACATCCTCGCGCCGCCGGCAGATCGCACAGGCATCACGCCAGAGCGAGACCAAGCAGCTCCCGGACCTCGTCGTCGGTCGTCTGGGCGAAGTCGGCGTAGTACTGGCCGACGGCGAAGAAGGTCGACGGCGTACTGAGGCAGACAACGCCGTCGGCAATGAGCCGCATCTGCTGGCAGGCACGCTCGGAGGCCACCGGCACAGCAACGATCACTCGGGCCGGCCGGCGTCGGCGGACCGCGTCGATGGCAGCACGCATCGTGGCTCCGGTAGCCATGCCGTCGTCGACGAGCAGGACGACACGACCGGTGACGTCGAGGGGCGCCCGGTCGTCGCGGTAGGCGTGTTCCCGCCGGTCAAGCTCGCGGCGCTCGGTGTCCACCACCCGGTCGATCATCTCCTCGCCGATACCGAGACCGCGAATCACCTGGTCGTTGCGGACGAGCGTCCCACCGGTGGCCAACGCCCCCATCGCAAGCTCGGCATGACCGGGCGCACCGAGCTTGCGGACGAGGAAGACGTCCATGGACGCCCGCAGCCGCTGGGCGACCTCGAAGGCGACCGGCACTCCCCCCCGGGGCAGGGCGAGGACGACGACATCGCCCCGGTCGGTGTGGCCGGCCAGGGACTCGGCCAGAGCCCGGCCGGCCGACCGCCGGTCAACGAACAATTCGGGCACCGTCACCCCCTGCCGTCACCGTTGCCGCTGCCGGTACTGCCACCGGTACTGCGACCGCTACCGCTAGCGGCCTTACCACCGGTGGCGGCGGCCTCGTCGGCGACACGCGGACGCACCTCGGCATCCGGACCGGGGTAGGTGAAGGTGACGTGCTCCGAATCGGACCAACTGACCAGGAACGGCGGATCACCGGACGGGGACCGCACTTCGATGATCTCTCCAAACCTTTCCGGCCTACCCAGAGTCCGCCCGTGAATGACCAGAGTGTCACCTGGGTGTGCCCGGACCAGCCGACGCGATGCGTCGGTGGTGGCACCGTCGCCGGCGTGAGCGCCTGCGCCCACCCCGGCGACCGGGGTCCGGCGATGGCGGGCGATGACCTCCTGAGCGAGCGGCCGGATCAGATCTTCGATTCGCCGCGCGTCCCGTATCAGGAGATCGTCGACGGACAGGACGCCGACGATCTGGTCACCGTCGAGGACCGGCAGCCGGCGCAGAGCGTGGTCCCGGAACACCTCGTACGCGCGCGCCAGTTCCACACCCACCGACAGGGTGAGGACATCGGTCGTCATCACCTGCCCGACAGCGGTCTCCACCGCGATGTCACGGGCGAGACCGCGCAGCACGATATCCCGATCAGTCACAATTCCGACCAGACGCTCATGGTCCGTGACGAGAAGCGCACCCACCCCGTGGCGGTCCATCTCCTGCGCCGCTTCCCGAATCGTCCTGGTCCGCTCCACCGTTACCGGCGGTGCGCTGACGACGCTGAGTACGTCCGTCATCGACGCTCACCTCCCGGGCCTGGACCCCTGGTCAGCGTCCCGAACGTCACGAGTCGGGACCTCCGACGACCAGCCCGTAATGTTGTTGGTAAAATATGATCTAAATATGGCTAAAGGTCGTAATACCGGCCGATACCGTACAAGTCCGTCCGGCGGGTACAGCCCGGATTCCTCCGGATGCGAAGGAAGCCACCACCAGCCGCGCGACCGTCGGCGCCGCCCTGTCCTTCCCATCCCCCTCGACCATGCTCGGCACACCCCGAAGGGCGACCTTTCCATGCGCCCCGACCCGGGTACCGCCTACGAGTAGCAAGATTTCAACCACTATGGGTCAGGTGGTTCAAGGTGTCCTTTCCGTGGAAGGTGGCAGGAGTCAACACGACCCACGTGACCAACCTCCGGTCGCCTCAACAAGGAGGACGCATCGTGAAGGGAGGACGCATCGTGACGATGGTCGTGGCATACGGCGACGGCCTGGTACGGAGCGCGGCCGATCCGCCGCTCGACACAACGCCGAGACCAGAACCGACACCCGGGCCGGATGTCCCGAAGCCTGGCCCGTGGCCCGACACGCCCATACCGGGACCCGACATCCCCCATCCCGACCCTGCGCCCGACACACCGGGACGCGAGCCAGGACCGGACATTCCCGGCCCCCTACCATGATCTGATCTGCC
>NZ_CAUVXO010000082.1:12669-14636 GCF_963555865.1 Protofrankia sp. Cr1 | reverse complement strand
GGCACGACCATCGACATAGATCCGTCTCCGGACGACCCGGCGGTTGGCGGCAGGTGGATCAGACCCAGTCGACAAGTGCGCCCGGACGATCCCCAGCGTGGACCGGTGACCAGCGAAGAGGAGTTGACCAAGCCGATGCAGCGCGGAAGCACCAAACACGGTCCGATCAGGGACGACAACCTTGCCCACGAGGTGGACGGGATCGTCCGGGCACGCCGGGAGACTCGCACCGAGGACTGGCGCTCCGCCGAGCCCCCGGGAGAGGACCAGCCTCAGGTAGCCCTCATGCCGGACACCTCAGGTGCCGATCGCACCGCCGGCGCGAACACGGCCGCGGATGCCCGAGCCGAGCTCGCCCGATGGTTCGACCGGCACGACTTCCCCGCTCGCGCGGCTCAGCTCGTGTACAGCCTGCGCAGCCACAACGCCCCGGACCAGCTGGTCAATTCGCTCCTCACCTTGCCCAAACGACAGCGGTACAACTCGGTTGGCGATCTCTGGCGGGCGCTGCACGGAGGCGAGGACGTCGAAACCGTCCGGTTCTGATCAACCGCATCGTGCCACGGCCGGCCCGCGGTCAACAAGCCTTACTGCCAACAGGCCTTACTGCCAACAAGCCTTATCGGACGCCCGAGCCGGCCGGGGACCTGCCCGACAGCCTCGACAGGTAACGGTGGCAGGCCGCCGCGCGATCGGCGTCCTGCTTCATGATATCGCGGAAAAACTCGGCGATTTCCCGCTGGTCGTCGTTCTCCGCGTCCCGGGCAAATTGTTCGTATTCGTGGCAACCCCGCAGGGCGTGGTACTGCACGGAGATCAGATCATAGGCAACGTCACTGAATTCCGTTTCACCGCTCGCCATCGTCAGCCCTCTCCTTCGATCCGTAGCCGGCCGGTCCATGGCCCGCACTGTCTTCATCGACGCTCCCCGGCGAAGTAAACGCGTACCCGGCGTCGAATCCCGGTCGCGCACCGCACCCGGCGGAGGGCAGCCGAGCAGGCGCGCGTCAGGAAGGGAAGACTGTCGTCATGACCAGCCTCTGCGGCATCGAGCTTGAACATCCGCTCATGAACGCCGCGGGTACCTGCAAGAGCCTCGACGACGTCGACACGCTGGCCCGATCCGCCGTGGCGGCGGTCGTCGTCGGCTCCATCACCGAGCAGGCCCGCACCGGCAACGGCGGTAACGTCTACCACACCGGCGATTTCTTCTCGCTCAATGCGCTCGGTCTGCCGAACCCGGGGCTTGAATACTACCGCGAGCACCTGCCAAAAATGGTCTCGCTGGCGCACGAAGCCGGCAAGCCACTCATCGTCAGCATCGCGGGATTCAGCGCGCCGGAATACGCCCGCGCGGCACATGATGTGGCATTGACCGGCGCCGATGTCATCGAACTCAACCTGGCCTGCCCGAACGTGTGGGACGGTGGCACGCAGAAACGCATCGCCTGCTTTGACCACGGCCAGACCAGGTCCATCTGCGTTCAGGTCGGCCAGGCACTCGAAGCCGTCGCCGGCACGCGTCCGGGCACGTACCGACCACCGCCCTTCGGCATCAAGATTTCGCCGTTCTCGGATCCGGCCGGCCTGGCCGAACTCGCAGGCCTTGTCGGGGCGTTGTCCCGCGAGCCATCCGGGCCGCGCTTCGTCTGCGCGGTCAACACCTTTCCCAACGCCTTCGCTCTGACCCAGGCGAACCGTCCGGTCATCGATGTCGAGCTGGCCGGGCTCGGCGGACCCGCACTCAAGCCCATGGCGCTGGGTCAGATACGGCAGCTGCGGCGGCTGTTGCCCGAAGCGGTCGAACTGATCGGAGTCGGCGGGGTCACCGATGGACGCGACGTCGTCGACTTCCTGCACGCAGGCGCGGACGCGGTTCAGGCTGCCACCGCGTTCTGGAACCGCCAGGGCGACGCCGGGGTGTTCGGTGACATCCTCACCGACTACGCCGACCAGATCGCGGACCC
>NZ_CAUVXO010000082.1:10453-12214 GCF_963555865.1 Protofrankia sp. Cr1 | reverse complement strand
CAGAACAACGGCAGGCCGGTCGCGTTCTATGGCCGGCGTTCTGCGTGCTGTTCACGGTGGCGGCAATCCTGGGTGCGTGGGGGCTGGCGCAGCTGAGCAGGTCCGCCGACCAGTGCCCGCCACCGGCTTCAGCGCCGTGTGGCTACACCGCCGCGGATGTCGTCTACTTCGACGCACAGCTGTTCCTGTTAGGCGCCGAACCCCTGCAGAACGGCGGCCCATTCCCGCTGCCGTTGGAGTTCGCCCGCTTCCTGGCTCCGCTCGCGACCGCGTACGGCGTGGCCGTGTCCGTGTGGAACCTGCTCACCGACCGGCGTCACCGGTGGATGGCCCGCCGGGCCCGGGACCACGCGGTCGTCATCGGCGACGACCTGTTCGCGATGACGCTCGTCCGCCGCCTTCGGGCCGCCGGCGTCCAGGTGGTCGTCATCAGCGCAGACCCCGATCTGGACCGCGCCGAGGGGCTCGTCCAGAGCGCGGCGCTCGTCGTCATCGGCGATGCCTGGGACCAGGCTGTGCTGCGTGCCGCGGGTGTGCCCCGAGCGGCCACCGTGTACGCCTGCCTGCCGGACAGCGCAGCCACCGCCGCGACGGTGGCTGCCGTGGGCGCGCTCGCCGAGCAGGAACCCGACCGGGACGAGCCACTCGCCTGCTATGCACGGCTGGCCGACGGTGAACTGGCGCTCGCGCTGAAGGCACGCCGGGTGGGGTTGTCATCGGCATCGGAGTTCCGGTTGGATTTCTTCACGCCGGAAGAACTCGCCGCGCGCACGCTCGCCGCCCGCATCCTGGAGCCCCATCTTGGTTCCGACGATCCGGTGCCGTCGATCGCGGTCGTCGGCCTGGGCCCGTTCGGTCGCGCGTTCGTCGTGGAACTGGCCAGGCTGTGGCGGGTCCGTGCCGGCGGTCCGCCGCTCCCGCTCGTTCTCATCGACACGAACGCCTCGTCCCAGCTCACTGAACTTCGACAACGCTACCGGCCGGTCGACGCGCACTGTGCGCCCCGGGCAAAGGATGAGGCCGCGCAGAGCTTCGATCTCGCGACGATTCCATGGGAAATTCTTATCCCGGCTACGGTGGATACACCGGAAATACCAGCTATACGACACCTGGTTCTCTGCGATCAGGACGAGGATGCCGCGCTGCGCAGAGGGCTGAACATGGTCCGCGGCGCCGCGGGCACCGGGCAGACCGTGACGGTCTGTGTCGGGCAACGAACCGCTCTCGGCGACCTACTCAATCCCCATCTACTCGATCCCGGGCCGGGAGAGGTGCGGGTGTTCGCAGTCATGGGCGAGGCGGCGGAACCGGGCGAACTGCACAATGACACGCTGACGGCCCTGGCCCGCGCCATCCACGGCCAGTACCTGGTCGATGAACAGGAAAAAGGCGCCACGATCGGCGGAACCGACTCGATGCAGCCGTGGGAGACCCTACGCGCGGACCTGCGGGCGGCAAACCGAAGTCAGGCCGAGGGAATCGGTGCCAAACTCAACGCGGTCAACGCGGTCGTCATCCCGATGACCCACCCGATGACCGATTTCGCCTTCACCGCCGCCGAAACGGACATGCTCGCCCAGTTCGAACACGAGCGCTGGTGTGCGGAGCGACGAAGGGCGGGATGGACCTTCGCCCCGGTTCGCGACGACAGCCGCAAACAGCACAACCTGCTGCGCGACTGGACCGACCTGTCACCTGATCAGCGTGCCAAGGCGACCGCGACCGTCCGTCACCTTCCAAGCCTGCTGGTCGACCACGGCC
>NZ_CAUVXO010000082.1:8515-10083 GCF_963555865.1 Protofrankia sp. Cr1 | reverse complement strand
ATGGCAAACGTGGGTGAGCCGGTGCGCATCGTGGAGGACGAACCGATCAGCTGGCCGGACGAAGAACCGCTCGCGGTTCCCGTGCCGGCCGGACCCGAAGCCGAGCCCGAACCTGTACCGGCAGGCACATGAGCGTCATCGGGTGGCGCCAGTGGGCGGTGGACGCCCACGGCCAGCTCCGGCCGGCTTGGACGCCATGGTCGCCGTTCCCGCCCGACCTGCTGCTGTGGCGCCCTGACGGCGTCACCAGGGCACTGTGCCTGCGGGCACAGCGTGACGACCTCAGCAGCCGGATGTTGCGGGTCCCCATGGCGCCGCACCCGAGGATGCCCAGCGAGGACTGTGTCTGCGGGCTGTACGCGTGGCTCTGCGCGCGGGCGCTGGCCGACGCAGCCGCCCCGACCTGGACATCACGGCCCATTGTCGTGGGCGCGGCCCGGCTCGGTGGGCGGCTCGTCGTCACCGAACGCGGGTACCGCGCACAGTTGGGATACCCGGTGGCCGTGCTCGACCCCCGGGGCGTCGTGTCGCCGGCCTATGCGGTGGCGCGGTACCTCAGCTGGGACGCGCTCGTCGCCGAATGGGATCAGCACGACGACGGCGATCAGGATCGAGACCGGTATCCACCGGACCCGCTCTAACCGGTGAAGCTGGCGCCCCGTGCGGCGACGAACGCCCTGTCGGTCACCGGGCCCCACACGCCGTCGACACCGACGCCGAGAGCTGCCTGGATCGCCCGCACCGTCGCGATGTACGCAGCCTGCGAGCGCGGGCCCCAGATGCCGTCCACGGTCGTGCCCACCGCAGCCTGCTCCGCGCGGGTGTGGTGGTTCGCCCGGACAGCCTGGATGGCGGCGTCGGTCACCTGCCCCCAGATGCCGTCCACGGCCACATGCACGGCCCGCTGCAGGGCCTGCACCCGTGCCCGCGATCGTCCGCTCGCGTCCGCACCGGTACCCCCGCCCCCACCACCGGTGCTGACGACCGGGACGATGGCGGCGACGGGTTGCGGCCCTCGCACGATCTCCGTCGCCCTGGCGATGATCCGTTCCGCGGCCGCCGCGCGCAGCGCGCCCGGGCAGCCGAAATGACCACCCCAGGCGGCGCCCCCGTCCGAATGCAGGATCAGCCCCGAGCTGCCCGGGGTGTGGGTGACGGTCAGCGCCCAGCCGAAGGTCTGCGCACCATCGGCGTATGCCTGCGCGACGGTCTCGAGCTGCGAGTCGGTCAGCGGCTCGGTGTCGAAACCTTCGGTCTCGATCGAGTCGTAGTTGGCATTGCCGGCTACCTGCGCCCACGCCCGGACATCCGAGGGGACGTACTGCTCGCGCTGCCCCGCCTTGCCGGCCCACAGCGTGGACGACACCTGGGAGGCGGGGTTGTCGAACCAGCCGAACAGGCCTCCGTTGCCCTGCTGGACGTGCAGAACAAGTCCGATCGGACGGATCGCGTCGCCGTCGGTGTTACGAACTGGCCGGAAGGTGAAGCCCGGAACGATGTGCGCCACCCGGGTATCTTCCATGTTCCGCCCGGCACGTTGCCAGGTGGATACCGACCACCGGTTCCGC
>NZ_CAUVXO010000082.1:7106-8038 GCF_963555865.1 Protofrankia sp. Cr1 | reverse complement strand
GATGACCGCAGCCCAGGAATGGCTAATGCGCAGCCGCACGGGCGGCGGCCTCCCGGTCGAGTTCCTCGATGGCCCGGCTGACCGCGATGATGCGCCGGGCGTTGTCCACGTGCAGGTTCTCGATCATCCGGCCGTTCACGGTGGCGACACCACGGCCGGAGGCCAACGCCTCCTCCCAGACCGCGACGATGTTCCTGGCCTCCTCGAGCGCGACGTCGGTGGGCGCGAACGCCCGGTTGCAGGGCTCAACCTGCCCCGGGTGGATCAACGTCTTGCCGTCAAAGCCCAGCTGTCGCCCCTGCAGGCACTCCGCCTCGAACCCGTCGAGGTCGCGGATGTCGTTGAAGACCCCGTCCAGGATGGCCACCCCGGCGGCACGGGCCGCGAGCAGGCACAACCCGAGCCCGGGCAGCAGCGGCGCCCGGCCGGGGACGTGCTCGGCGTGCAGCTCGTTGGCCAGGTCGTTGGTGCCCATCACCAGGACGGCGAGCCGCTGCGAGGCCCGGGCGATCTCCTCGGCGTGCAGCATCGCGACCGGGGTCTCGACCATCGCCCAGATCATGGTGCGGTCGGGCGCACCCGCGGCCTGGAGGCTCTTCTCGACCGCATGCACGTCCTGGGCGCAGGAGATCTTCGGCACGACCACGGCGTCCGGGCCGGCCGCCGCCGCGGCACGCAGATCGTCCGCATGCCAGCGCGTGTCCAGAGCGTTGACGCGGATGGTCACCTCGCGCCCGCCGTAGGCCTGTTCGGCAACCTTCGCGCAGGCCCGTTCCCGGGCAGCGTCCTTGGCGTCCGGGGCGACGGCATCCTCCAGGTCGAGAATCAGCGCGTCCGCCGGAATGCCGCGCGCCTTCTCCAACGCCCGCTCGTTCGCCGCGGGCATGTACAGGACGGAGCGACGCGGCCGGTAGGCGGGCGCCGAGGTGCCT
>NZ_CAUVXO010000082.1:2342-6687 GCF_963555865.1 Protofrankia sp. Cr1 | reverse complement strand
TGCGGGTCACGCGCGGCCAGGGTGCGCGCGAGGTCCAGAACAACCTTGCACTGCTTGACCGAGGCGTCGTCCTGCATCTTGCCGTCCACCATGATTGCTCCGGTCCCGTCACCCATCGTATCGATCACATGTCGAGCCCAGGCAACCTCGGCGGGCTCCGGACTGAAGACCCGCTTCGCAATGTCGATCTGCACCGGATGCAGGCTCCATGCGCCGACACAGCCGAGCAGGAACGCGTTGCGGAACTGGTCCTCGCAGGCCACCACATCGGCGATGTCACCGAACGGCCCGTAGTACGGCAGGATCCCGTTGGCCGCGCAGGCGTCCACCATGCGGGCAAGCGTGTAATGCCACAGATCCTGCTGGTATGTGGCGCGCGGCGCGTCCGGGTCGGTCGCCGACGGGTCCTGGCGCACGAGGTATCCCGGATGCCCGCCACCGACCCTGGTCGTCTTCATCCGTCGGTCCGCGGCGAGGTCTGCCGGCCCGAGCGAGAGGCCCTGCATCCGCGGGCTCGCCCCGGCGATCTCCTCGACGTTGGCGACACCGCGCGCGGTCTCCAGAATCGCGTGGACGAGCAGCGGCCGGGTGAGTCCCGCCTTCGCCTCGAGCTGGGCGAGCAGACGGTCGACGTAGTGGATGTCCTCCGCGCCCTCGACCTTGGGCACCATGATGACATCCAGCTTGTGACCGATCGCCGGGACGAGGGTCAGCAGGTCGTCGAGGCCCCACGGTGAGTCCAGGCTGTTCACCCGCGTCCACAGCTGGGTGTCGCCGAACTCCGTGGCGGCGGCGAGTTTCGCCAGGCCCTCCCGGGCCGCGATCTTGGCATCGGCCCGGACGCCGTCTTCGAGGTTGCCCAGCACCACGTCGAGGCGGGGCAGGATGTCCGGGACCTTCGATGCCATCTTCGCGTTACTGGGGTCGAAAAAGTGGATCACACGGGAGAGCCGCTGCGGAAGCTCCCGCAGCGGCGCCGGCGCACCCACCGCGAGCGGAGCGAAGAAGTCCTTCGGATTGCGCATGGGAGAACTCCTGTCAACTCGTCCAGCTATGTCATGATACGTCCAGGTACCTGAAGCCGCGTACGGTTGGCGGATCCTCGTGCTGGTCGCGCGCCGGCCGCGGGGCAAGTATCGCGCCCGGGAACCCCATGGGCATCCGATCGACATCCGATCGACCGGAAAAGGAGATGGCAGGTGGTCGGGTACGGGTTACTGTCGGCTGGTGTCCCTCTTCCAGCCGGTGAGCTCGACCGCGACCGCGACCGGACCGCGACCGGTGCGGAACCGGGGGGCGGGAAACCATCCGAAGACGCAGCGCCCGCGATCTCCATGCGGGCAGTGGTGAAGCGCTACGGAAGCCTGACCGCGGTGGACGGTCTCGACCTTGACGTTCCCGCCGGGGTCTGTCTCGGCCTGCTCGGGCCCAACGGCGCCGGCAAGTCCACCACGATGCGGATGCTGACCGCCCAGTCGATCGCCGACAGCGGCCGGATCACCATCCTCGGCTACGACGTGCCGGGCGCATCCAAGCAGGCCAGAGCGGTGATGGGCGTGGTGCCACAGGAGGACAACCTCGACACCGAGCTCACCGTCCGACAGAACCTCGCCGTGTTCGCCCGGCTGTACCGGGTACCCGCCCGGGAGCGCCGGGGCGCGGTCGATCGGGCGCTGGCCCTCGCAGACCTGGTCGATCGCGCCGACACGGTGACCGCGAACCTCTCCGGCGGGATGCGACGGCGGTTGCTGGTCGCCCGGGCGCTGGTCCACCGTCCCCAGCTCGTCCTGCTCGACGAGCCCACGGTGGGACTCGACCCGCAGGTCCGCCAGGAACTGTGGAGCCTGATCGCCGGCTTACGCACCGGCGGAGTGACCGTACTGATGTCAACCCACTACATCGAAGAGGCAGAACGGCTCGCTGACGACGTCGCCATCATGTCGCATGGCCGGGTTATCGCGCGCGACGCGCCAGCCCGACTACTCGACGCGCACGCAGGGCGGACCGCGGCGGAATACTACGGCTCGCCCGAGCGCCTCGCCGAGATCGCGGCGCAGGCGGGCGCGGCTGGTTTCACCACCCGACGGACCGGGCCGTCGGTCTCGGTGCTCCGGGCCGAGAACATGCCCGCCGAACTGGATGAACGGCTCGGAGCCGGCGTCCGGCGCGCAGCGACCCTGGAGGACGTGTTCGTGGCCCTGACCGGGGAGCGGGTCGAATGAACGGGGCGGACGAAGCCAACGGGGCCCAGGCGACGCGACTGCGACGGATTGAACCGGCGGCACTGGCCGGAGTCATCGTCCACGACCTCACGCTGTTCCGGCGGTCCTGGCTGTCGACCACCTTCTCCGCCGTCGTGGAACCCACCATCTACCTGCTGGCCTTCGGATGGGGGTTCGGCTCACTGGTGTCGGTCGTGGCCGGCTACCGGTACGTGGACTTCCTCGGCACCGGAATAGTCGCGACCGCGGTACTTTTTTCCTCAGCCTTCACCGGGATGTTCCAGACGTTCATCCGGCGGACCTATCAGAAGATCTACGGCGCTGTGCTGGCCGCACCCGTCGACGTACCGGAGATCGTGCTCGGAGAGGCCCTGTGGATTGCCGCGCGCGCCGGCGTCTACGGATGCGTTCCGCTGGTGGTGGCGCTCGCCTTCGGCCTCGATCCGGTTCCCGGCATGCTGGTGGTCCCGCTGGTCGGCTTTCTCACCGGTCTCGGCTTCGGCCTGTTCGGTATCTGGACCTCGGCGCTGGTGCCGTCCATCGACGGTTTCAGTTACATCATCTCCGGCATCATGACGCCGCTCTTTCTGGTCGCCGGAACCTTCTTTCCGGTAGCCGGGCTGCCCTACTGGGGCCGTGTCGTCGCCCGACTCAACCCGCTCTACCACTGTGTCGAGCTGGTGCGGGACGCGGCGTTCGGGTTCGCTCCGCTCGCCGACCTCGGCCACGCGGGCGCGCTGGTCGCCTTCGCCGGGCTGATGTGGCTGCTCGCCGTCCGCTACATGAGCCGCCGGCTCATCGACTGACAGACCATGGTCACAGAGCCGTCGGTAAGGGTTAAGATACGATCAGATCAATGGTGCAGCTGACTCCGGGCGCCGCAGCCAGCTTGGCGTCGCAGGTGATTACCGCGCCATCGAGTTTTTCGGCGAGCGCGATGGAGACAGCGTCATATGGAGTGACGTTCTTGCGTAGCTGCCACCTGCGTTCCAGAAGTGGAGCGAGCGGCATGCGGCGAATGGGAAAGCCGGCCAGGTGCCGTGACGCCCGCGGTCTGGGGAGCCTCGTACGACGCCATGTAGTCGGCCAACCTGGTTACGCGAGCCACCTCGGTGAGCCGTTCCGCCACAAAGACGTTCAGCGACTGGTGGCTTGCCGCCGCACCCTCGGCGAGAGCCGTGTAGATCTCGTCGGGTACGTCGCGCAGGTTCATCCGCCTCATGGTGCCATTGTGGCACCACGGTCGTCAGGTAGGCCACCCGTCCACGTACGACAGGCAACCATCCACCCGGCATTCAGCAGCCCTCACACGCACACCCACACCACGCCACACCACACCACACCACACCCACGATCAAACCCTGGCTGGATCAGCCCTTGCGAGTAACCGCATCACTCCGTTCCGCCAGACCGGAACCCGGCGGAGCACTTCACCGGAGCACCCCTGCTCTGTTGTCGATAATTGACAGCATGTTGTGATTAACGAGCAGGCTTCCGCGCCTAGCATCATCTGCACCTAGCATCATCTGCGCCCACCATCATTCGGGCTGACCCATCATCCGGGCGCGACGCCTTGCCAAAAGGGGGTATGACAATGGACTGGCGCCACCGGGCCTTCTGCCGGGGTACGGATCCCGAACTCTTCTTTCCGATCGGGACAACCGGGCCGGCCGCGAGCCAGATCGATGCCGCGAAAGCTGTATGCCGGCACTGCACGGTCACCGACGAATGCCTGGCCTGGGCTCTTGACGCCGGCCAGGACAGCGGTGTCTGGGGAGGGCTCAGCGCGGACGAGCGGCGCGAAGTCCAACGGAACACGGTTCACCTTCCCGTGTAACCCCGTCCATCAGACGTCAACGATCTTTCATCAACGATCTTTCGAGGTTTGTACGCCAAAAAGATACCGAATGACCGCACAAACCTCGAAAGATCGATCCGGGCTGGGGATAATGCGAGTGCCTGTGGACGGACGCTGAGCAAAACTGCCGGAACGTGGCAGCCTGAAGATCATGCATGAAAATAGGTCGGCGCCTGCAGGCAACACACGCGGCGGTCGCCCAGGGGCGTGTCCTCACGACGCACCAGTCGCCCCACCGACCCCACCGACATCCCCTGCGGCTACC
>NZ_CAUVXO010000082.1:0-1937 GCF_963555865.1 Protofrankia sp. Cr1 | reverse complement strand
CGGCTACCGGGGCTACGGCGGCAGACCCGGCCACACCGGCCACGCCGGCCGACGTGCTGGCCACTGCGCTCGCCCTCGCTGCCACGCAGAACGGTGCGCTGACCCGGGCTCAGGCCCTCGCCGTGGGCCTGAGCCCGGCGACGCTCTACCGCTTGGCTCACGTCGGTGGCTGGGAGAATCCGGTTCGGGGCGGCTTCGTCGTCCCGGCTGCTCCTGACCGTGTGCACGCCCGTGCCCGGGCAGCCCAGCTCATCCGCCCGGACGCGGTCGTCTGCGCAGTGACCGCTGCCAGGATCCACCGGTTTCCAGGGCTCCCGCAGCCGACCCATGACGAACCGATTCACCTGCTGTTACCGTCAACCGCGAGGACATCGCGCAGTCGGGGCGTAGTGCTGCGCTGGTCGCCGCTGACGTCGGCAGAGTCGATGACGGTCGCCGGCATCCGGATCACCCATCCGTCGCGAACCATCGCCGATCTGATCCTCTGGTCCTCACGTGAGGAAGCGGTGTGTCTACTCGACGCGCTTCTGCACGAGTATCGACTCGACGAGGAGAATCTCGCAGCGATCAAGATCGCGGTGGCCGGGCGACACGGTGGCCGGCGAGCCGACACCTTCTGGGACCTGGTTGACCGACGCTCGGAATCCCCGTTGGAGACCCGGCTCCGGCTGTTGTTGGTCGACGCCGGCCTTTCACCGGAACAGCTGCAATGGCCGGTCCGCAACGAGGTCACCGGCGTACCCGTCGCGCGACTCGATCTCGCCTGGCCATCACGCCTGCTGGACGTCGAGGCGGACGGTGCGGCCACCCATAACGGTACAACCGCCCTGTACCGGGACCGTTACCGGCAGAACGACCTCGTCGGCCGCGGGTGGACGGTCCTACGTTTCACGTGGCCGGATGTCGTCCATCGGCCGGAATACGTGATCGAAAGCGTCCGCAGACAGCTTGACCGTTGATCTTTCGAGGTTTGTACGCCGAAAAGGTACCGGATGATCGTACAAACCTCGAAAAATCAACATCGGTCCGCTTGGCGGTTCCGCCTGGCGTTCAGCGGGGCGGCAGCGGACGGAAGTCCGGCGGCCGGCGCTCCACGAAGGCGGCAACGCCCTCGCGGAAGTCGATACGCCGATCGGTGTCGCGGACCAACGCATCCGCGTCGAGCTGAGCGTCCGCGAGAGTCCGTCCCCAGTCTGCCGCCAGCTGGGCCTTGACCGCGGCCATCGCCACCGGAGCACAATTGGCCACCAGGTCAGCCGCATACGCCCGGGCGGCGGGCATGAGCTCATCCGGCGGAAACACCCGGTCGACCAGACCGAGCGCCAACGCCTCCTGCGCCAACACAACCCGACTCGAGATGAGCAGGTCAGCAGCCCGAGCAGGCCCGATTATGCGGGTCAGCAGCCAACTGACGCCGAATTCGGCCGGCAGTCCCCGTCGGGTGAACGACGGGGCGATCTTGATGCCGGCCGCCGCGAACCGCAGGTCACACGACAGCGCCTGGACCAGCCCGATGCCGGCACATGCACCGTTGAGGACGGCGATGGTCGGCTTGCGCAACGACCGGGCATGGGTCATTGGACGGGTCCGCCACGCCGGCTTCTCCGCGGCCGGACCCTGCGAGACGCTGTCGAGATAGCCCATGTCCATACCGGGGCAGAAGCTGCTGCCGGCCCCGGTGACCAGTACGACCCGGACGTCGGGATTGTCGTCACAGGCGTCGAGTAGATCGAAGAACGCCCGCTCCATCTCCAACGTCCAGGCGTTTTTTCGCTCTGGCCGGTGCAGGGTCAGCGTGGCGACGCCGCTGTCGACGTCGTAGAGCACAACCTCGGGCGCTGCGGTAACTGTCACGTGCATCAACCTATCCACGTTTCGAACAACCAACGGAGGCCGTCTGTCCCGACCGACAGCGGCTCGCCAGAGCACGCTCAGCT
>NZ_CAUVXO010000081.1:11848-15765 GCF_963555865.1 Protofrankia sp. Cr1 | reverse complement strand
TTCCGTTGCTGTGTGCTCAGGCTACTCGTCGGCTTCATCTGATCTGTCCGAACGCTGTGACCCGTGAGACAGGCCACGGGCATGGGAAGTGTGCCAGTATCTGACAGGGACCGTCCCGATCCGGGCATTCGCGACGGGATCCGCGACGGGATCCGCGACATGCGAGGATCCACGCGTGGCGGTGTGGCTCGGGGTTGACGTGGGTGGCACCTTCACCGACCTGGTCGCGGTTGACGACAACGGGCAGCTGGTTTTCGCAAAGGTGCCGTCGGTGCCCGCCGACCCGTCGGTCGGCGTCCTCGGCGCCATCCGTGGTGCCGGTTTCGCTACCGGCTCCGGGAGCGCAGGGCCCGGGCACCCCGGGCACGGGGCTTTCGAGCCCGCAACGGTCGAGCGCTTCGCCCACGGCACCACGGTTGCCACCAACGCGTTGCTGGAGCGGCGGGGGGCGCGTACCGCTCTGGTGACCACCCGCGGGTTCGCCGACATCATCGAGATCGGTCGGCAGAACCGGCCGGCGCTTTACGACCTCACCCGCGATCGCCCGCCGGCACTGGTGCCGCGCGAACTCCGCTACACCGTCGTGGAGCGCACCGGGCCGGCCGGTGTGATCATTGCGCTGGATGAGGACAGTCCGCGGGAGGTCGCCGCGGCACTCGCGACTGTTGACGATCTTCAGGCCGTGGCCGTGTGCCTGCTGTTCTCCTTCGTCCATCCCGAGCACGAACGCCAGGTCGCCGACGTGCTGCGCAGCAGCCTGCCCGGGGTCACCGTGGTGGCCTCACACGAGGTGCTGGCGCAGTTCCGGGAGTACGAGCGGTTCGCCACCACCGTCGCCGACGCCTACCTGACGCCGACGCTGTCGGCATACCTGCGGGCGCTCGCCCGCCGGTGCGTGGCCGCGGGGCTGCCGGTGCCCCTGGTCATGCAGTCCTCCGGCGGGGTGGTGGATCTCGGGACCGCGGCCGCTCACGCCGCGGCATGCGTGCTGTCGGGGCCGGCCGGCGGAGTGGTCGGTGCCGCCTACGTCGCGGGGCTGTCGGGCGTGGCCGATCTGCTCACCTTCGACATGGGCGGAACATCCACCGATGTCGCGCCGGTGCTGGGGGGACGGGTGCAGATCACCGCCGAGTCGATGCTGGCCGGCATACCGATCACGTTGCCCACGGTGGACGTGCACTCGGTGAGCGCCGGCGGCGGGTCGGTGGCATGGGTGGACTCCGGCGGGGCGCTGCGGGTCGGGCCCCGTTCGGCCGGCGCCGACCCCGGCCCGGCATGCTACGGCCGCGGGGGGACCGAGCCGACGGTGACCGACGCGGACCTGGTACTCGGCGCTCTGGCCGACGGCGCGAGCCTCGGTGGCGAGGTCAGCCTGTCGCGCGCGTCCGCCCACAAGGCGTTGGCAGCCCTCGGTATGGAATTGAGGACGAGCGCATCGGGGACGAGCGCATCGGGGACGAGCGGGGGAGACCTGGCCGCGGTGGCCGCGGCGGCCGGTGTGGTCGCCGTTGCCGACGCGGAGATGGTCCGGGCGCTGCGGGTGGTCTCGGTGGAACGTGGGCTTGACCCGCGGGACCTGACCCTGGTGGCCTTCGGCGGCGCGGGTGGGATGCATGCGTGCGCGCTGGCCGAGGAGCTGGGGATGCATCGGGTGCTGGTGCCGTTGGCCGCCGGCGTGCTGTCCGCGCTGGGCCTTGCCCTCGGCGACGTCCGCCGGGACTACCTGCGCGCCGTGCGCGGCCTGCTCACCGACGTCGACCTGGCCGCGGCCTTCGCCGAGCTGGCCAGGACCGCCGCCGGAGATGTCCCGGCCGCGGACGTATCCGTGTTCATGGTCGAGATGCAGGTTGACTGCCGCTATGCTGGCCAGTCGCACGAACTGACGATCGTGACCGCGTCCGCGTCCGCGTCCGGGCGCGGGCTGCCGGGAGCCGGTGATGGTGTGTCCGTCAGCCGGGTGCGGGCGGCCTTCGAAGCCGAGCACATGCGCAGGTACGGGCATGTGGCGCCCGGCCGGGATGTCGAGGTGGTGGCCGTGCGGATGGTCATGACAGTGCCGGGTCGGCGCCCCCGGCTGGCCGCCCCGGCCGCCGATCCCGCGGCGGTGCGCGGCCGGCGCTCTGTGTACCTGGATGGTTCCTGGCAGGACGTGGCTGTCGTGCCCCGCGCGGGGTTGGGGCCGGGCGACGGCGTCGCAGGGCCGGCGATCGTCGAGTTCGCCGAGGCGACCTGCCTGGTGCGTGCCGGCTGGACCGCCGAGGTGGACCCGGTCGGCTCCCTGCTGCTCACCCGTGTCTGAAGCGTTACTCTGTCGGCGGTTGTCGGTCGAGCGGGAATGAGTGGGACTGCAACACGACAGAAACAGATGTGTCATGTTTCACTGCGAATCTGACGCCCGTGCCGCGTCATGACCAGTTCGCAGGGCGAGGCTCCTTGCCGGGGAGCCGTCCTGGCCCGGTGCCCGAGACGGCTGGCGGCCTTGACCGGATTTGTCGTCCCGGGCGCCGCCGGCGGCCCCGGATGCCTCGGTGGTAGCGCCGTAGTGGCGCTGCAGCCCGGCAAGGGAAAAGTGGACGGAAAGCACTACCTGCCGTCCACCCCGGAAACGGTCCGGTGGGGGCACCTGCCTACTGCCGAGACCCGGCCCGTGCTGAGTGTGGAGTCGGGCGCCACGGTGACGGTCGACACGGTCAGCCAGGAGGGGATCCTCGACGACCAGGGGCGCGACCCGGACGCCTTCTTCGCCGGCTTCGGTGTCGCGACTTCCGAGGTTCTCGACGATGCCCGCATGATCGCTTCTTCTGGTATCCCGCACCGGTTCGGCGTGGACGGTCCACACGTGGTGACCGGCCCGGTGTTCGTCCACGGTGCTGAGCGCGGTGACGTGCTGCGGGTGGATGTGGTTTCGCTGCATCCTCGAGCCAGGTATGGCGTTGTGTCGACCCGGCACGGCGCGGGGTTGCTCGCCGGGGAGTTCCCCGAAGGCGACCCTCCCGGTCCCGACGCGAATGCCCGTAACTGGACGGCTTTCCGGACGACGAGCAGCTTCTGTACCGTCGAACGGCGCCGGGGCAGGCTTTTCGGGGCGCTGGGTGGAGCCGGCGGCCGGAAGGTGCGTTTTCCGCTGTCGCCGTTCATGGGCATCATGTCGGTGGCGATCGACGGTGCCGGTCCGGTTCGTTCGACCTCGGTCGGAACACATGGCGGAGCTCTCGACTGCGGGGACCTGAGTGTCGGTGCCCGGTTGTTTCTTCCGGTGGGGATCCCCGGCGCACTGTTTGCCGTTGGTGACCCGCATTATTCGTCGGGTGAAGGAAAGATCGCCATGGTTGCGCTTGAAGGGCCGCTGCGCGCGACCTTCCGGCTGACCGTGGTAAAGGAATCCGTCGCTCGGTCCGCTCTCGGAGCGCTGCGCGAACCTTTCGTCGAGACCGACACCCATTGGATTTCGATGGGGGCACACGCCGATCTCGCGGATGCCGTGCGCCGGGCAACGCGCTCGGCTCTGCTCTTTCTGTCCACCCGACTCGGCATGGACCGGGCCGACGCGTTCGCGTACCTGTCCGCGGCGGCTGCCTTCGGTATCGGCCGCGCGGCCGGCGATTCCCGGACGGCGTACTGCCGGATTCGCCGGGCGGACTTCGGGGAGCCGGCTATCGCCAAGCCTCGGCTGGTACGTCCCGCATTCGGACGAGTCATCCCTACTCCTGGCACGGATGAGCCCCGGGACGGACCGGATCCGGCGGCAGAAGACGGACCGGATCCATCCGGCGCTGAAGGGCCGCGCAGCGTCGTGCCGGATGCGGCGGGCGGTGGCGAGGATGAGGGTTGACCCGGGGCGACCCGGCGGGTGGCGGGTTTGTCGGTGGCGTGCGGTACGAAGGTTGTATGCCAGTGGAACAGCGCCCACCAGCCGA
>NZ_CAUVXO010000081.1:10938-11620 GCF_963555865.1 Protofrankia sp. Cr1 | reverse complement strand
GGTCAGACCGCTGACGCCGACGGTGACCTGCGGGCACGGGCTGAGGCGCTGCTGCACACGCTCGCCGGTCCGACCGCGCGCCTGCGGGAGGACCAGTGGCAGGCAATCCGTGCGCTGGTCGCCGAGCGCCGCCGGGTCCTGCTGGTCCAGCGGACCGGCTGGGGCAAGTCCGCCGTGTACTTCATCGCAACGGCCCTGCTGCGATCGGTCGGTGCCGGCCCGACCGTGATCGTCTCGCCGCTGCTCGCGCTCATCCGGAACCAGGTGGCCGCGGCGGCGCGGGCCGGCATTCGGGCCGGCGAGATCCATTCGGGCAACGTGACGGAGTGGGACGCGGTCTACGCGCAGCTGCGCGCCGGCGAACTCGACGTGCTCCTGGTTGGTCCCGAACGGTTGAACAACCCGACCTTCCGTGACGCCTACCTGCCCGAACTCGCGGCCACGACCGGCCTGGTCGTCGTGGACGAGGCGCACTGCATCTCCGACTGGGGGCACGACTTCCGGCCGGACTACCGCCGGTTGCGCACGCTTCTGGCAGGGCTGCGCCCGGATGTGCCGGTTCTCGCGACGACGGCGACCGCCAACGCGAGGGTCACCGACGATGTCGCTGAACAGCTGACAGGCCTCCGGCCGCGCGATCATGATTCTCTTCGCGCGGCCGGAGGCTCCGACGGGCACCTGG
>NZ_CAUVXO010000081.1:9092-10500 GCF_963555865.1 Protofrankia sp. Cr1 | reverse complement strand
GGCTGGCCGACCAGCTGCCGGGCCTGCCCGGCTCCGGGATCATCTACACGCTGACCAAGCCCGCGGCCGAGGAGCTCACCGCGTTCCTCACCACTGCCGGTTTCGCCGTCGCGACCTACCACGGTGGCACCGAACCCGCCGAGCGGATCGCGGCCGAGGAGGACCTGCTGGCCAACCGGGTGAAGGCCCTGGTCGCGACCAGTGCGCTGGGCATGGGTTTCGACAAACCCGATCTGGGGTTCGTCGTCCACGTCGGAGCGCCGCCGTCTCCGATCGCCTACTACCAGCAGATCGGTCGGGCCGGCCGTGCGGTTGAGCGGGCCGAGGTCGTGTTGCTACCGGCCCAGGAGGACAGCGACATCTGGGCGTATTTCGCGGACGCCTCCTTCCCCGCGCAGAGCGTGGTCGAGGGGGTGCTGAGCACACTCGCGGGGGCGACATCCTCGATGTCCACCCAGGCGTTGCTGGCACGCGTGGACGTCGGGCATGGGCGGCTCGAGGCCATGCTGAAGGTGCTCGACGTCGACGGTGCGGTCCGGCGGGTCCGCGGTGGCTGGGAGGCCACCGGGGCACCCTGGGCCTACGACACCGAACGTTTCGCCAGGGTCGGCGCCAGCCGTGCGCGCGAGCAGCAGGCGATGCTCGACTACATCGCCACCACCGGCTGCCGGCTGGAGTTTCTTCGTCGTGAGCTGGACGATCCCACCGCGGCACCGTGCGGACGCTGCGACACCTGCACCGGCCGCCGGTGGCCCGGCGTGGTCTCCGAAGCCGCCCGGGTGAGTGCGAAGGAGCAGCTGGACCGCCCGGGCACCGCGGTCGAACCACGTCGGATGTGGCCGACGGGCATGCGCACGCTGGGCATCGGCGTCGCCGGCCGGATACCGGAGGCGGCCGGTGCGCAGCCGGGACGGGCGCTCGCCCGCCTGGGCGGTGTCGGCTGGGGCAACCGGCTGCGCCCGCTCGTGGCGCAGGGCGCGCCGGATGCACCGGTGAGCGACGATCTGGTGGCCGCGGCGGTGCGGGTGCTGGCCGGCTGGGGGTGGCGGCAACGCCCGGCCGCGGTGGTCACGGTTGCCTCCCGCAGCCGCCCACAGCTTGTCGCGAGTCTGGGGGAGCAGATTGCCGCAATCGGGCGGTTGCCCCTGCTCGGCCAGGTCGAGCGGGTTGTCGATGACCGCTCTGCGTATCGGATGAACAACAGTGCGCACCGATTGGCCAGTCTCTGGGAGGCGTTCGCGGTGCCTGAGGATCTCGGGGTGGCCGTGGGGAAGCTGCCCGGCCCGGTTCTCCTGGTGGACGACCTGATCGTCACCGGCTGGACCATGACCGTCGTCGCCAGGGCACTGCGCCACGCCGGGGCCGTGGGAGTACTGCCGTTCGCGCTCGCCGTCGAGACCGGCTAGCC